>JBBRFP010000062.1:0-8267 GCA_038241465.1 Cytophagales bacterium
ATAGCTGAAAATCTTCACGACAAAAATCCCGAGTATCGCGTAGAAGCCGCATTTTTTCTTGCCGCCGCTTATGGATTCAAGGGAAGGCTTTATTCGGATGAAGAGCGAAAGGAGTGGAGGAAAGCGGCCGTTGCCGGCAAGAAGGCGTTGAACTATCTCGACGAATCAAAAGAAAAAAATTACTTAAGTCCGGAGCTTCTTTTTGGAGACGCATTGTATAATTATTTTTCTGTTTGGGTACCTGAAAATTATCCGGCACTGAAACCCATTTTATGGTTCTTTCCGAAAGGAGATAAACAGCTCGGATTAAAACAGCTTGAAGAAGTTTCATATAATGCTTTTTATACCAGAACGGAGGCAATGGTGTGGCTCATGCGCATATGGAATAGTTATGAGAATAAAAACGAAAGGGCACTTCAGTTATCAGAATATCTTTATACAACCTATCCCGACAATCCTTACTTTCATCGGTATTACGCTCGTATGCTTTATTCACGCGGCATGTTTCCAGACATGGAGCGCGAGTCAAAATCAATAATTGCGAGGATTGATAGCGGAATGCTTGGTTACGAGGCTACCAGTGGGAGGTATGCGGCATTCTTCCTGGGACAGTTGGGGGAAGCCCGCCGGCAACCTGAATTTGCCAAAAAGCACTATTTAATGTGCGTGCGGTATTCCGAGCAAAGTGGTGCAACTGAATCGGGTTATTATCTTTACACTTTAATTGCCCTTGGTGAGATTGCAAGCAAAGAAGGAGACACGGCACAGGCAAGGAAATACTTTAATGAGGTAAAAAGCAAAGCGGGCCGGAAAGATGAAGCATTTAAAGATGCCAAACGCCGCCTAAAAAATCTGGAAAAAGACGATTAAAAATAATCATGACAAAACGAGCACTCATTACGGGAGTTACGGGACAGGATGGAGCCTACTTAAGCGAACTGCTATTGTCAAAAGGATATGAAGTTCATGGCATAAAACGCAGGTCCTCTTTGATAAATACAGGTCGTATCGATCACCTGTATCAGGACCCACATGAAAAAAGCACCAATTTTCACCTCCACTATGGTGATCTGACCGATGCGATGAACATCACGCGAATCATTCAGGAAGTACAACCCGATGAGATCTATAATCTCGGTGCGATGAGCCATGTAAAAGTCTCTTTCGAGGAACCGGAGTATACAGCCAACGCCGATGGGATTGGAACGTTGAGGATACTTGAATCAATTCGCTTGCTCGGACTAACGAAGAAAACGCGCTTCTATCAGGCCAGTACCTCTGAGCTCTATGGATTGGTTCAGGAAATTCCGCAACGCGAAACAACACCTTTTTATCCGCGTTCACCTTATGGTGTTGCCAAGCTTTATGCTTACTGGATCACCGTGAATTATCGAGAGGCGTATAGCATGTTTGCTGTAAACGGAATTCTTTTTAATCATGAAAGTCCTTTGCGCGGTGAGACATTTGTAACACGAAAGATTACAAGAGGAGTTGCGCAGATTGCTCTCGGGCTTGATGAAAAAATATTTTTAGGAAACCTTGATGCCGAGCGCGACTGGGGCCATGCCAAGGATTATGTCGAGTTGATGTGGAGAATGCTCCAGGCTGATGTGCCGGAAGATTTTGTGGCAGCAACGGGAAAGAAGACGACCGTTCGTGATTTCTGTAAGATGGCATTTGCTGCTGCCGGAATAAACGTTTCGTTCAAAGGTAAAGGGGAAAAGGAAATTGGTGTGATCGATAGCATCAAAGAGAATGGTACCGGTTTAAATCCAGGCCAAACTGTTATTGAAATTGATCCAAGGTACTATCGCCCCACAGAAGTAGAACTTTTGATTGGCGACGCGACGAAGGCAAAAGAAAAACTAGGCTGGACTCCCACCTACACTGTAGAGCAACTGGTAAATGAAATGGTTGCATCTGATCTCGAGCTATTTCGGAAGGACATTGTTCTGAAGGAAGGTGGATTTAAAATTGCGCGCCGTACGGAATCATGAATAAAGGGGCAAAAATATTTGTAGCAGGACATCGCGGTATGGTTGGATCGGCGATTGTAAGAAAATTGCAAGCAGAAGGTTTTGCTAATCTTGTTCTTCGTACCTCTTCAGAGCTGGATCTTCGGAATCAATCGGACGTTCGAAGTTTTTTTGAGCAGGAGAAACCCGAATATGTTTTTCTTGCTGCGGCAAAGGTTGGAGGGATTGTCGCAAATAATACTTTTCGTGCAGAATTTCTTTATGATAATCTCATGATTCAGAATAATGTTATTCATGAATCTTATAAACAAAAAGTAAAGAAACTGCTATTCCTTGGGAGTTCATGTATCTATCCCAAAATGGCTCCTCAGCCTCTAAAAGAAGACGCATTATTGACTGGATTGCTGGAATCGACGAATGAACCTTATGCGGTGGCCAAGATCGCTGGGATAAAAATGTGTGATGCCTATAGAAGTCAGTACGGTTGTAATTTTATTTCAGCGATGCCGACCAATTTATATGGCCCTAATGACAACTATAATCTTCAGACCTCACATGTAATACCCGCATTACTCAGGAAGTTTCATGAGGCCGCTACTAATAATGACAAAACTGTAACTGTATGGGGCACAGGTAAGCCCATGCGTGAGTTTATGCATGTGGATGACCTTGCGGAAGCCTCTCTTTTCCTGATGGAAAAATTTAATGAGTCGGGATTTTTAAATGTAGGTACTGGGTCTGAGCTGACTATTGTTGCTCTTGCTGAGCTGATAGGAAAAATTGTTGGATTTACTGGCGCAATTGAATTTGACACCACAAAGCCTGATGGAACGCCACGTAAGCTGATGGACGTATCGAAGATCCATTCATTTGGGTGGCATCATAAAATTGAGCTGGAAAGTGGACTCAGTCAGGTATATAAAAATTTGTCGCCTTCTTTTCAAAACTAAACTGCATTGGAGCTACGTGATCTCATTGTCACACCAATAATAGTCCTGCTTGTTTATGCGGCCGCGTTTTTTATCCGCCCATATGTTACTGACTCTATTAATGGTCGATATTTTTTTCCGGCATTGACCGTCCGGGTTTTTGGCGCGATTGCACTCGGTATCATTTATCAATTCTATTACAATGGTGGCGACACTTTTAATTATCACACTTTGGGGAGCAGGGTGATATGGGAAGCCTTCATGGAGTCACCCGAATCGGGCATAAGACTTTTATTTAGTGATGGCTCCTCGAGCAAAGGCGTTTTTGAGTATTCCTCTAAAATATACTTTTTTCGTGATCACAGCTCTTACTTTGTTATTAGGATAGCTGCGTTTCTCGATCTGTTTACATTTTCTTCTTACTCGGCTACAGCGGTGCTATTTGCTACTCTGAGCTTCACGGGATCGTGGGCACTCTTTTTGACCTTCCACAAAGAATACCCCCAACTTCACAAGAGTATCGCCTTTGCCACTTTATTTATACCATCTGTATTTTTCTGGGGGAGCGGTATCTTAAAAGATACAATTATCATTGCCTGTTTGGGGATGGCTACTTTCCAGATCCATAAGCTATTCATTGAAAGGAGGAGCTCATTGAAATCTGTCATTATTCTTTTGTTTGTAGTATATGTTATTTTTAATGTGAAGATTTTTATTCTGCAGGTATATATTCCCGCTGCAATTGTCTGGGTCTTCGCCTTCAACTTTACGCGAATTCGTTCGATTGTTTTAAAGTCATTACTAATTCCCTTAGTCAGTGCATTAGTGCTAGTGTCAAGCGTCTATGCTATCGTTAAAGTGGGAGAAGGAGATGCGAAATATTCCGTTGCCAATCTTGCAAAAACGGCGCGCGTGACGGCGTATGACATTCGTTATTGGACAGGCCGTGATGCAGGCTCGGGATATTCGCTGGAAGTGGAGGATTGGACGCCTGCCGGAATGTTGAAAGCATCTCCTTTTGCAATCAATGCATCTCTTTTCCGGCCCTATCTTTGGGAAGCAAAAAATTCTTTGATGGTGATTTCAGCTCTTGAAAGTCTTTTCTTGCTGTTATTCACTTTGTATGTAATTGTAAAGAGCTTTCGATACATCATATCGGCCCTCGGAAATTATAATGTTCTGTTTTGTCTTATCTTTTCAGTAAGCTTTGCCTTTGCTGTCGGCATTTCGACTTTTAATTTTGGAACGTTGACCCGATACCGCATTCCGTTACTCCCATTTTATTCAGTATCTCTTATTGTTTTATTAAACTACTCAAACAGGAGCAAAAAATTTGAAGAGTTAGAAATTACAGAATAATGATCGACTACGTTTTGTCTTCCTTTCCTCCCCATTTCATTTCCAATAGAACTATTGAGTACTAAGTGCTCGAGGCGTTGAAACCATTCTTTGTCGGTTAAGCATAAATAACCGTTGATTCCATCGTCAATTATTTGAACGTTGATTCCCACAGGGGAAGCAACGGCAGGTTTTTCAAGGGCCATGTATTGAAGGGCTTTAAAACCACACTTTCCTTTTGCCCAAAGGTCATCAGTCAAAGGCATAATGCCGATGTCAATTTTTATGAGATCCTGCATCTCGGTCTCTTTAGTCCAGCGGACGAATCGTACAAATGACTTATTCCATTGTGGATCTTTGTCGGCAATGATCAGTAATTCAATATGAGGATACTTGTTCCACAAAGCTTCAATGATTGGCAAAAAAGGAGCTACGTATTGAAGGGTAGAATGAGTACCGGTCCATCCTATTATTTTTGCTGACTTCTCCACAATATTATACAATGCAGGATTATGGAGCCCTTTTGTGTCAATAGTTGTGGGATTAATGATTACACTGGAGTTATGCTTGCGGGCGAAGCTGGCCAGAAACTCATTTCCGCAACTAACCTTATAGCTCCATCCACAGATTGATCTTACTTTTCTATTCCATTTCAACCATGAAATTACTTTGTTGGATTCCGAAACATTTGGAAGCCAGATGGCATCATCAAAATCATAAATAATCTTCTTACGGATGATCTTTGCTATAATCCATTCAAAGATTGGAGGCCCAATTGGAGCGGCTTCGCGATGTATAAAAATGTAATCAAATCGATGAATTGAAAATAGCAGACGCGTGCGCTTCAACAATCCACTTATAACGCCCTTAATTTTTAACCAGGTCTTTCCATTTGTGTAAAGAATATTCCACTCAGTGATACTTAGAAAAGGACTTACTTCAAATGCTGTGTCATTAGCTGCGAGAATATCAAAATACTGTTCAAATCTAAAACGCTGCGAAGGAGACTGTTCTAAAGGATACGGACAGATGAAAAGAATTTGTTTCATTAAGACTTCAAAAATATAGGATTTTTATTCCTAAACCGATCTTTCCCGAGTGAGCTTTCCTATTCACTGTATACTTACTGTCAATTCATTTCAGCAGAATACCCGATAATGATCTCTGAAAATTTTTGCGCACTTTTGGCAAAATATTCAGCCAATTCATGAAGGAAAATGAGGAATTTATCATAGCTCCTCCCGGGAAATTATCACTCAATTTGGTAGAATTGTGGCAATATCGGGAGCTTTTTTATTTCTTCACCTGGCGAGATGTAAAAGTCAAATACAAGCAAACGGTCTTAGGGGTTTTCTGGGCTATTCTCCAGCCTCTTTTCCTGATGATCATCTTTACGTTTTTCTTTGGGCGTGCGTTGAACGTTGATACAAATGGTATTCCTTACCCCTTATTCGTTTTTTCTGGACTCTTGCTGTGGAATTTATTTTCTACAGGGATCACAAATGCCGGTAACAGCATGGTTGCGAATGCCAACATTATCAAGAAAATTTATTTTCCACGGCTCATTATTCCAATAACCTCTGTATTGTCGGCGGTTATTGATTTTTGCTTTGCTGCAGGTGTGTTTGTTGGCTTACTAATATGGTATTCACCTGTAGTTGACGTTACACTGGCAATACTATACTGGCCGATGGGAATTATTCTTGCATGCGTTGCTTCCTTCGGTCCAGGATGTTGGCTAGCGGCCCTTAATATAAAGTATCGTGATTTTCGTTACGCGATTCCGTTTCTCGTACAAACACTATTATTCCTGACTCCAGTAATTTATCCTGTTACGATTTTATCAAAGCAATGGATGCAATTTTTATTAGCTCTTAATCCAATGTACGCCGCAATAGAAATTTTCCGCGCGCCACTTACTGGAGGATTAAACAATCCAACATTGGTGGTGATTAGCATTGGCTCCGGCGTGATACTATTTTTAATTGGGATCTTTTATTTCAAGAAGACCGAAATGTATTTTGCTGACTTGGTATGAAGCCGATACTTGAAATAAAATCTCTCTCAAAACGATTTAAGATCCAACATCAGGAATCCTATTTAAGCCTTCGGGACAAAATTACTGGTCTCTTAATGCCTTCCAGACCTTCGGAGGATTTTTGGGCGATAAAAGATATAAGCTTTAATGTAGAAGCTGGAGAATCGGTTGGAATCATTGGACGAAATGGAGCAGGAAAATCAACATTACTGAAAATACTTTCCAAGATTACACCCCCCACGTCCGGACAAATAATTTGCCGCGGAAGAGTTGCAAGCTTGCTGGAGGTTGGCACGGGTTTTCATCCTGAATTGACAGGGCGGGAAAATATTTTCCTCAATGGCTCTATATTGGGAATGAAGCGACATGAAATAAGGAAGCATTTTGACGCTATTATTGAATTTGCCGGAACAGAAAAGTTTTTGGATACACCGTTGAAGCATTATAGTAGCGGTATGCAGTTAAGGTTAGCGTTTTCGGTAGCGGCCTTTCTGGAACCTGAAGTGCTGGTTATTGATGAAGTGCTTGCTGTTGGCGATGCAGAGTTTCAAAAAAAGTGCCTTGGTAAAATGGAGGAGGTAAGTAAAAGCGGAAGAACTGTTTTATTCGTAAGTCATAACATGGCTGCGGTGAACAGTCTGTGTAGCAGTGCCGTATTAATTGATAAGGGTTCAATGGTTATGAAAGAACGTACCCAGGACGTTATAACAGCGTATGAGTCAATTGTCTCTAATACCGCCGGGAATCATACTGGTATAATTTTTTTAGAGCCTAAAAATGGCGTTGTGAAAAGAGTAGAGATTTTTTGCGATGACAGACTATCATCTACCGCATATATGGGGTGTAAACTTGAGATCAAGATTCATTTCAGTAATGACGCACCATTAGAATTTCCAGTATTGGGTCTGATATTTAAGGATTCGCAAAATTCTCCTTTACTTGCAATTAATAACAAGCATTATGTTGGTAACTTAATAAAACAACCTCTACGGGATGGTAGCATTTCCATGACGATACCTCATTTGCCTTTTTTTGAAGGAAATTATTTTGTGGATGTACACATGGGAAATGCCTTTAAGGATCTGCAGGTAATAAGGGAATGCTTTCAGCTTACTGTGGAGCCAATGAAATTTAGCAGCATTGGTGAGTGGCCAGACAAGCAATACAATAAAATTTTTGTTAAAGATGTGGCGTGGAGTGTAAATGACGGAGGTCATGATTAACAGAGTTATCAACAAACTTGATTTTAAACGATTGTCCATTTCGGTTAAATCGGAAAAGAAATTAATTGACTTATTCGATTTACAGCAGCTCATTTCCGTTCGGGATGTTGCAATGAAGTCTCTTGAGATAGATCATGCGGGCTATGTAAAGACTATTTCGAGTTCTAATATGGCCGCCTCTCTGGAATTGTCGGCTTTATTTTATAGCATTTGCGAACTTAAAAGAAGCAATAAGATTCTTGATCTTGGATCAGGCTTCAGCTCGTTTGTTTCACGATTTTATTCACAGGAAAATAAAGATGTTTCTTGCTACAGCGTTGATGATGATAAGACGTGGTTAATGCGAACAGTTGACTATCTGAACGAGAAGCAGGTTGATTCATCAAATTGCTTTGTATTGGATCAGTTCATTTCATCTGATGAAAGTGAATTTGATACAATACTCCTTGACCTAAACTATGTAGAAGTGAGAAGGAACTTTATCGGACTGACTATTGAGCGTTGCAAAAAAGGAGGATTAATCCTTTTTGATGATGTTCATAAGGCAGATTATCGTTATGATGTTTTGAAACAGGCTGGTTCACTGATCACACTTTATGACATCCGTTCTCTTACGCTTGATCAATTCGGACGTTATGCGTTTTTGGGTGTAAAAAAATGACTCAGCTAAGCATTATCATTCCAACAATGGATCGGCAGGCTATTTTGGAACAAACGATAGCCTCCGCCATCGAGGCGACCCGGCACATTTCGGCAGAAATCA
>JBBRFP010000063.1:0-8264 GCA_038241465.1 Cytophagales bacterium
GATGTGCGCTACAGGAGTCACTAATTCAATGTGACCCATACGCTCACGGCGGACTTTCTTTTCAGTAACCTCTACACCACAACGGTCGCAAATAATACCCTTATAACGAATGCGTTTATATTTTCCGCAATGACATTCCCAATCCTTAACAGGTCCAAAAATACGTTCGCAGAAAAGACCACCCATCTCCGGTTTGTATGTCCGGTAATTGATAGTTTCTGGTTGTGTTACTTCACCATGTGAGCTTTCCAGGATTGACTCCGGAGAAGCAAGACTGATGGTGATCTTGGAGAAATCGTTGTTAATCTTTTTATTCTTTCTGAAAGACATGCTTTGTAGAGTTTTCAGTTAATACTTCAAATTATACTCGTTGTTTGTTGTTGGTTGATCGTTGTTCGAATCGAGCAGCGATCAACCATTAACGAACAACTATTAGTCCATAGTGATCTCAAGAGCAAGACCTCTTAACTCATGAACCAATACATTGAATGATTCAGGAATATTTGGTTTGCGCATGTTTTCACCCTTCACGATTGATTCATATGCTTTCGCTCTTCCAATCACGTCATCCGACTTGATCGTAAGAATTTCTTGCAGGATATGAGACGCTCCGAAGGCCTCGATCGCCCAAACCTCCATTTCACCGAAACGCTGACCACCAAACTGGGCTTTACCACCCAATGGCTGCTGCGTAATAAGTGAATAAGGTCCGATTGAACGCGCGTGCATCTTGTCGTCTACCAGGTGACCCAGCTTCAGCATGTATGCAATACCTACGGTAACCGTTTGATCAAACTTGTTACCTGTAAGTCCATCATACAATTGAGTTCTTCCAAATTCAGGCAAGCCTGCTTCTTTTAACTCAGCTGATACTTCTTCAAGTGTAGCTCCGTCAAAGATTGGAGTGGCATATTTCCTTCCAAGCTTCTTACCAGCCCATGCCAGCACGGTCTCGTAAATCTGCCCAAGGTTCATACGTGATGGTACACCAAGCGGATTCAAACAGATATCCACAGGGGTTCCGTCTTCAAGGAATGGCATGACTTCGTCGCGAACAATTTTCGCAACAACACCCTTATTTCCGTGACGACCGGCCATCTTATCTCCAACCTTCAGCTTGCGTTTCTTAGCGATATAAACTTTCGCCAATTGAACGATCCCTGCTGGTAATTCATCTCCAACTTCCAACGTGAAACGCTCACGTTTGAATTCACCTGCGATCACGTTGCGCTTGTTGAGATAGTTCTTCACGATCTCGGCAACCAGTTCGTTGGTGTGCTCATCCGTTGTCCATGATTCCAAACTTACGTCAGCAATCAAATTGACTTCTTCAGGAACATTATAATTGCTCTCATCACGATAGATGTTCTTGTCAGGGAAAAGATTGCTTTCAATCACCTTGCCTGAGAATTTCACACCCTTCGAAATCAACTCGTCACCGAATTTATGCTTAACCCCCTGACTGGTTTTGCCAGTAAAGATTGTGGTAAGCTTCTTGACCATTTCGGAACGAAGGTCGCCGAGCGATTTGCTGTAACGAGCCTTCAACGCATCCAATTCTTTCTTCGACTTAGTACGGACATCTTTGTCTCTCTTAGGTCGTGAAAAAAGTTTGGTTTCGATAACCACACCCTTTAATGATGGAGGTGCCTTCATGGAAGCGTCTTTTACATCACCGGCCTTGTCACCGAAGATCGCACGAAGAAGTTTTTCTTCTGGAGTAGGATCTGTTTCACCCTTCGGTGTGATCTTACCAATAAGAATATCTCCTTCACGAACCTCCGCTCCAATGCGGATAATACCGTTCTCATCGAGATGTTTTACTGCTTCTTCGCTGACGTTAGGAATTTCAGATGTCAATTCCTCTTCACCACGTTTTGTATCACGAACTTCAAGCTCGAATTCTTCAACGTGAATTGAAGTATAAATATCATCCTGAACAACGCGCTCGGAGATAACAATCGCATCCTCGAAGTTGTAACCCTGCCATGGCATGTAAGCCACGAGCAAATTCCGTCCTAGTGCAAGCTCACCGTTTTCGGTAGCATAGCCCTGGCAGAGAGGCTGACCCTTTTCAACTTTTTGTCCTTTCTTAACAAGAGGAGTAAGGTTGATACAGGTATCTTGGTTAGTTCTTCTGAACTTGATCAGTTTGTATGTTTTGAACTCATCATCAAAGCGAACCAATTGTTGCTCTTCTGATACGTCATACTTGATAACAATTTTGCGTGCGTCTACATAATCCACTACACCATTAGCTTCCGCTAAAACAAGTGAACGTGAATCCAATGCAATCCGCGCTTCAAGACCCGTTCCAACAATCGGAGCCTGTGGTCTCATTAACGGTACTGCCTGACGTTGCATGTTCGAACCCATCAGGGCACGGTTTGCATCGTCATGCTCAAGGAAAGGAATCAGAGAAGCAGCGATCGAAACAATTTGGTTCGGTGCCACGTCCATGTACTTCACTTCTTTTGGTTCCACAACCGGGAAATCCCCTTCAAAGCGAGCCTTAACCTTTTCTGCTACGAATTCACCATTGGGTTTAAGACGCGCATTCGCCTGAGCGATGTTGAAAGTATCTTCTTCTTCCGCAGTTAAGAAAATAATATCCTTCGTCTTCACTCGGCCCCCATCAACCTTGCGGTAAGGAGTTTCAATGAAGCCCATCTTGTTAACCTTTGCGTGAACACATAGAGAAGATATCAAACCGATGTTTGGACCTTCTGGTGTTTCAATTGTACATAGCCGTCCGTAGTGAGTATAATGTACATCACGTACCTCAAACCCTGCACGTTCACGGGAAAGACCTCCGGGTCCAAGGGCAGACATCCTACGCTTGTGCGTGATCTCTGCCAATGGGTTAGTCTGATCCATGAATTGTGAAAGCTGATTGGTTCCGAAGAACGAGTTAATCACAGAAGACAACGTCCTTGCGTTGATCAAATCAACTGGCTTGAAGTCTTCATTGTCACGTACGTTCATACGTTCCTTGATAGTACGCGCCATGCGGGCAAGACCTACACCAAATTGAGTGTAAAGTTGCTCACCAACCGTACGAACACGACGATTGCTCAAGTGATCTATGTCATCAACAAGAGCCTTGGAGTTAACCAATCCAATTAAATATTTAACGATCAGGATAATGTCCTGAGTTGTCAACACGCGTTGATCAGCACTCAATTCAAGTCCCAATTTTTTATTGATACGATAACGACCTACCTCTCCGAGGTCATAACGCTTCTCACTGAAGAAAAGGCTTTGAATAATATCACGAGCGGTTTGCTCGTCCGGAGCTTCAGTGTTACGAAGCTGACGATATATCTGTTCAACGGCCTCTTTTTCAGAGTTTGAATTATCTTTTGCAAGCGTATTGAAGATGATATGGTAGTCGGTCACATTCACATCATCACGATGAAGAATAATTGACTTCACACCACTTTCAACGATCACATCGACATCTTCTGGGGTGAGGACGTGGTCGCGTTCCAATAAAACTTCATTACGATCGATCGAAACAACTTCGCCGGTATCTTCATCCACGAAATCTTCAGTCCATGTTTTCAAAACACGGGCTGCGAGTTTACGATCGACGACTTTCTTGAGTGTAGGCTTGTTGGCTTCCACTTCTTCAGACAAGCCGAAGAGGTCAAGAATGTCTTTATCTGTGCCGTAGCCGATTGCACGAAGCAATGTGGTTACAGGAAATTTCTTCTTCCGGTCGATGTAAGCATACATCACTGAGTTCACATCCGTTGCGAACTCAATCCATGATCCTTTGAACGGGATGATGCGGGCAGAATACAGCTTCGTTCCGTTGGTGTGCTTGCTCATCGCGAAGAACACGCCTGGTGAACGGTGCAATTGTGATACAATCACACGCTCTGCTCCATTGATCACGAATGATCCCTTTTCAGTCATGTAAGGGATATTTCCCAAGAATACTTCTTGCTCGATTGTTTCAAAGTCTTCGTTATCCTCATCATTACAGGTGAGGCGAAGTTTTGCTTTCAACGGAACAGAGAAAGTCAATCCACGATCAATGCACTCATCGACTGAATATTTCGGCGGGTCGATGGTATAGTCCACAAACTCGAGTACGAAATTTTCTCGTGAGTCAGAGATCGGGAAATTCTCTGCAAATACTTTAAAGAGACCTTCGTTCTGACGCTTTTCAGCGGGAGTCTCGATCTGTAAAAAGTCTTTAAACGATTGAAGTTGAAGATCGAGGAAATCAGGATATTCTATGATCTTCTCGATGTTTGAAAAATCAATCCTGTTATTAATAGTCTTCTTTGCCAAGGTGCGTTTTTGTTTAAAGATTCCTTGATTAGAACATAAATCAGGTACAAATAGCGTAACCCCACCCCCGTCCCGACAGTATCGGAACGAGGTTGGGGCAACACAGTGTGTTAGACGGTACCCTTCGTCTTCAAAAAGTTATTTCAACTCAACGTCGGCGCCAGCCTCAGCAAGTTGCTTCTTGAGATTTTCAGCTTCGTCTTTTGGTAAGCCTTCTTTGATAGTTTTAGGAGCTCCGTCTACTAAGTCCTTAGCTTCTTTCAAGCCAAGACCAGTAAGTTCTTTCACGAGCTTCACGATCTGAAGCTTGTTAGCTCCAGCAGCCTTTAATACTACATCGAAATTAGTCTTTTCAGCGGCAGCGGCAGCACCACCGCCAGCAGCAGGACCTGCAACTGCAACTGCAGCAGCTGGTTCTATACCGTATGTTTCTTTAAGATAAGAAGCTAATTCTGTTACGTCTTTCACAGAAAGTTCTACCAGTTGATCGCCTAGTGCTTTAATGTCAGCCATTTTGTTAAGTGTTTAAAATTTTCGTTCAATAATTATTTTGCTCGTTCTTCCAACGTCTTTACCAGTCCAGCGATTGTCGACTTGCTGCTTAACAAAGCAGAAATAACGTTTTTCGCAGGTGCTTGCAGACTTGAAATGATTTCTCCGATGAGCTCATTCTTCGACTTGAGGTCGTTGAGCACATTCAGGTTTTCCTCCCCGATAAACAGGTCGGAATGGACAGACGCTGCTTTAAAAACAGGCTTTCCTTCGTTCTTTTTTCGATACTCCTTGATGGCTTTTGCTGGTGCATTGCCTGATTCTTTTGAGAAAATCAAGCCAGAGAAACCGTGCAGTGAGTCATAAAGGCCTTCGAAATTACCAGTCTGCTTTTCAAGCGCTTTACGGATCAATGTGTTTTTGTACACGCGGTACTCAACACCTTGTTTGAAACAAATCCTGCGGAACGCATTGATTTGCTCAACCGAAAAACCTGAAGCATCGGTAATATAGAAATGGGCGTGCTGAGAAAGTTTCTCTGCCAACTCATCAATAATTTGTCCTTTTTCTTCGCGGGTCATCGTTTATTAATTTTAATTTCTAGTTCCCGATGGAGCTAGCGTCAACCATTATACCAGGACTCATAGTCGTCGAAAGGCTTATGCTTTGGAAATATGTTCCTTTCGAAGAGGCTGGTTTTAACTTCGCAACCATGTTAATAAGTTCAGCGGCATTGTCTTTAATTTTTTCCGCGCTGAAGGAAGCCTTACCTACGGATGCGTGAATGATTCCTTGTTTGTCAATTTTGAAGTCCACTTTACCCGCCTTCACATCTTTCACTGCCTTTCCAACTTCCAGGGTAACTGTACCAGACTTCGGGTTTGGCATCAGACCACGTGGTCCAAGCACCTTACCTAACTTACCTACTTTCGCCATGACTGTTGGAGTACAAATTATTACATCTATATCTGCCCAACCGCCTTCAATCTTTGTTACGAATTCATCAAGACCAACGTGTTCAGCGCCGGCATCCTTTGCTTCCTGAATTTTGTCAGGTGTACAAAGCACCAACACGCGAACAACCTTACCAAGTCCGTGAGGAAGTGATACAACTCCACGTACCATTTGATCAGATTTCTTAGGATCAACTCCCAATCGGATATCAACATCAACAGAAGCATCGAACTTCGTGAATGTAATTTCTTTTACAAGCTTGGAAGCATCTGTCAGAGAGTACTCTTTCTCTGCGTTGTACTTCGTGGCTACTGCCTTTGCGTTTTTTGTAATGCGTGCCATGATCTTTATAATTATTTATCCCAGGGAGCAGCGCCACTAACAGTGACACCCATGCTACGGGCTGTACCAGCAATCATCTTCATAGCCGACTCAACTTTAAATGCATTGAGATCAGGCATTTTTAATTCTGCAATCTTCTTGATCTGATCCCAGGTAATTGAACCAACCTTAGCACGGTTAGGCTCTTTTGAACCCTTCTGAATCTTTGTCGCTTCCATAATCAGGATCGCTGCAGGTGGCGTTTTAATGACAAAATCAAAAGACTTGTCATTATATATAGTGATCAATACAGGAAGAACCTGTCCTGGCTTGTCTTGCGAGCGAGCGTTGAACTGCTTACAGAAATCCATGATGTTCAAACCTTTGCTACCAAGTGCAGGACCAATCGGTGGTGCGGGGTTAGCCGCTCCTCCTTTAACCTGCAGTTTTAAATAGCCAATTGCTTCCTTTGCCATAATAGTCTTAGTCTAACTTTTCAACTTGCATGTAACTCAATTCGACCGGAGTGTTCCGTCCGAAAATCTTTACCATGACATTCAATTTCTTTTTGTCTTCAAAGATCTCTTCAACATTGCCTGTAAACCCACTGAAAGGGCCATCCATAACTTTCACCGATTCTCCACGGATAAAAGGTCTTTCGAGCTTTTCGCCAACTTCATCTACCTCATCTACCTTGCCCAAAATGCGGTTTACTTCCGAAGTTCTGAGCGGCACAGGATCTTTTGCAGAACCTGTTCCATTATTACCAAGGAATCCGATGACCCCAGGAATATTTGTTACAGTGTGGTGCGCCTCTGGAGCACCAAGATCAGCTGATACTAAAACGTATCCAGGAAAGAAGTTCTTCTCGCGCATCTTCTTCTTCCCGTTCCTCATCTCATACACCTTCTCAGAAGGAATCAATACCTGAGGAATTGCTTCCGTGAGCTTTGAGCGGTCGATCTCAGTTTCCAGATAAAGCTTGACTTTCTTCTCTTGGCCACTGATGACGCGTAATACATACCACTTTAGTTCACCCATCTGATTAAAACTCTCTGTAAAACCAGCCTAACGCCCCACCAAAGCCGAGGTCAATAGCCCAAATCACCAATGCAAAGATCAAAGAGGCTACCAAAACTAAAATGGCACTACTCTGGAGTTCGCTGAATTTCGGCCAAGTGACCTTATTGCGAACCTCATCAATTGACTCTAACAGGTAATCTTTCACTTTTTCCATGTTTTTACCTCTTTTTGCTCCGAATTTCACGGAACTTAATCTAGCACGGGTGGAGAGACTCGAACTCCCAGCCAACGGTTTTGGAGACCGCTACTCTACCAATTGAGCTACACCCGTTTGGTCCATTCCGCATTTTACTGCAGTGAGCCCCTCTGAAACCCTACCCGTATCCAATTTTTCAAAAGGACTGCAAAGGTAGAACAAAAGAGCTCAAAACAAAAGCGTTTCCTGGAATTTTCCGGGAAACGCTCTGATTTGATTATCAACTACTTAACAGCCCTTTACAAAGCTTTAAGCGATTAAGGCATTAATCAGGTAAAATTTCAGTTACCTGACCAGAGCCTTCTGTACGACCACCTTCACGGATCGCAAAACGAAGACCTTTTTCCATTGCAATCTTCTTGATCAGTTCAACCGTAATAGTCACGTTATCACCAGGCATAACCATTTCAACTCCTGTTGGGAGCATGATTTCGCCCGTAACGTCAGTGGTACGGAAAAAGAACTGAGGACGGTATTTGTTAAAGAAAGGAGTGTGGCGACCACCTTCTTCCTTGCTCAAAACGTAAACTTCAGCCTTGAACTTAGCGTGAGGTGTAACAGTGCCAGGCTTGCAAATAACCATTCCACGACAGATTTGGTCTTTTTCAATACCACGCAACAATAACCCTACGTTGTCACCAGCTTCTCCTCTATCAAGGATCTTGCGGAACATTTCCACACCTGTGATGGTCGAAGTGAGGTTTTCAGCGCCCATTCCAAGGATTTGAACGGGATCACCAGTTTTGATAATACCACGTTCAATACGACCAGTAGCAACTGTTCCACGACCAGTGATCGAGAACACATCTTCTACAGGCATAAGGAAATCCTTATCAATTGCGCGAATTGGAAGTGGGATGAAATTATCAACCGCATCCATCAATTCGTCAATTTTCTCAACCCACTTTGGCTCGCC
>JBBRFP010000064.1:0-8221 GCA_038241465.1 Cytophagales bacterium
GATGGAGGGAACTTACCCCCTGCCAACTGCTCAGTTGGATCGTTTTTATATGAAGATCAGCTTTGGATATGTAAGCGAAGAGGTTGAATTGGATATTTATAATAATTATTTATCTATCGGTGACATCAAGAGTGCCGTGCATCAGGTACTTACCTACAATGATGTAATAGCGCTGCAACAAGAAGCGGAAAATGTTTATTTACATCCAGAGCTTGTAAAATCAATTGTGAAACTGGTGCAGGCAACACGTAATCATCCCGAAATCGCCCTTGGAGCCTCTACACGCGGTGGAATTATCTTCATCAAATGTCTCAAGGCTTGGGCGTTGGTCAATCAGCGTGACTACGTAATTGAAGATGATATTCGTGCGCTGGCCCAGCCTGTTTTGCATCACCGACTCATTTTCCGTAACCGTGAAGCGTCCCGTCTGGCGTTACAGCAAATCGTTGATCAGGAAGTAAATCGTTTGGCAAAGCTTGGCATCACGTCAAAAAAGTAATCAATGACACCACGGGTCAAAAGGAATAATTTCATCAATGCTATTCTGATAGTATTGGCATTGCCGATTTTTTCTTTTTGTCAGACAAAATCGAGTGTCAGGGAGGGAATTGATATTGAACGAAATGAGAAGATGTCGTTCTATGAAGAAAAGACTTTTGAAAAAGCACGCGGCTTCATCCGGCGTGATAGTACCTATTATGTAGGTCACTTGTTTCAAGGGGCTTATCTTTTTTTCAGAGCCAATGATGAGCTCGGGTTTACACAGGCAATTGCTCCATTGAAAAAAGCTTTCCGTCTAATGGAAAAGGATTTTGACAAGCAATTACGAACGCGATCAAATAATTATTACGATTACAGCGCAGTATATCGCTATCACAATGATTATAGTTTGATAGCTTACCTCCTTGAAACATCCTATCAGAATATCGAGATGCCAGACAAGGCCATGGACGTATTATATCATGTGCGCGATTATAATTTCCAGATGGAAAATAATATCAGTTCCTACAATACGATGGCCTGGATCTATCATCGTAATCGGGTCTACACTTCAAAGCAATTCCCTTTCTTGAAGAATTCTGTAAAGGAAAATGTTGCGATGGCCAATAGGTTGCTCGACTCCGCATTATTGAAGAACTATGACGATCATTCGTTGAATACGGGATTATTCGATCCATCCTATCTGAATCGACAATACCTGTCGACGTTTCACTATAAAGCAATGATCTATGATTACAAGCTGGAGATCGACTCAGCAAATTATTTTTATAATGAACTGATACGTAATCAGGCATATTCCAGTAACAATTATGCTGAGTTTAAACTAGCCATGGGGGAATTTGCTGAGGCAGATAGTTTTTTTAAAGAAGCAGAGCAGTTGGAATTTAATGGTGAAAAAAACACAAAGGAGTATTTCTACATGCGTGGCATCTTGAACACTTATCGCGGTCATCCTGAGCAGGCAGACACACTACTTCGAAAAGTTTTAAAAGAGCAGGGTGCGACTCCTGGCTTTGGATGGCACTCTATCGGACTAGCACGTGCGCTTCATTATGAAGGACTGGCAGACGAAAGTCAGGAGTATGCCAATAAAGCGTCTCGCTTTCAGGAATTACATATAGGTACGACCTGGGGTCAGGAACAATATAATATTGCGGTTGCCTCCTTGAATTATCTTAATCAGGTGCAGTTTAAGAAAGAATACTTCTTTGAAAATGATCAATGGTGGTTCTGGCTTAATCCTGTTAACTGGTACAAATCAATAAGTTTTGCGTTAGAGATTCATCACTATAAAATGGTGCTCGCTTCATTGATTGCGGAGAATCCCGAGCGGGAACAAGTTATATACACAATTTTTTCCCCGGAGAATCTGATCTCATTCGATGAGGTTGCGTCTGCACTGGACGGTTTTGGCAATGAGTATTTTATTGGAGTTTATAACAAGCTGCTGGAGACAGACAAGCGTCCCAAAGTGAAAAGATATTATCACTATATGCTGGGAAAACTTTATATGGCCGAAGGCAATGATATCCTTGCAAGAAAATATTTTGGAGAGGTTATAAACCTCCGTGACGATGATGAGTATCAACAATTATTAAACGCAAGGGCGTTTGAAGGGATGGCCCATGTTGATGAATCAAACGATCATTCACGTGCTTCCATTCAGGAATTTTACAGAACATTTCCTCAGCTTGTACCTTTTTCTGACGTTGAAATGAGTTTTAAGCTCGAGCTCACTGGGCAAACTGAGTCCCCTAGAGCGAAAGCTATCATTAGTGATCTTAAAAATTGCTCAATCAATTTCATCGATTCGCCAACTTCGTTCGTTGCCTCCATCCAATTTTCAGAAACGCCTGATGCCGTCGAAATGACCTATTCAGTATCCATGCCTGGCGAAAGCGGCAGTCTTGTTCAAGGAACTCTTCAGATCAATAAAAATGAGGAAGAAAATGCGGGCAAACTACTTGCCTATAGTTTGTTTAAGATTAATAAAAAGAAAGTTGGCGAGAAAACTGAGATTGTGAAGCCTGCGGTATGATTTTTTTAGGAATAGTCTAACTACGCTTTTCTTTTTCATACTTTCCTATTCTAAACTAGTTTCCGATGGTCCGCATGCTACGCTGGGTTATATATACAATCGGCTTTTTGGTTGTATTGCTCGTTTGTGCCTACGGAGCGGGTCAGTATTACAAGCCAACCATTCTGGCCAAGATCAACGCCGAACTCAAAAACAGTGTTAATGGCGATATTCAGATCGGACACCTTGATTTTACAATATTTGAACAGTTTCCACACGTCTCCATTACCCTTGGAGACATTTATCTGCGGGGGCCGCAATACGAATTCTATCACAAGGACTTTTTAACTGCCGAAAAGATCTATATCCACATCAATCCGATGAGGATCCTTCAAGGCGCTGTTAATTTGAATTCCATAAGTATTAAAAAAGGTAATATTTTCATTTTCAGGGATAGCAAAGGCTATTCCAATATGGATGTGATCAAAAAGCAAAAAGCAGATACAGTCAAAGAATCAGGCAGTAAGGCAACACTAGAGCTTCAGGATATATTTTTTGAGAACACCCGTTTTACATATGTTGACTCTCTTAAGCATAAATCCTATGACGTAACGTTCGAGCATACGAATGCCATCATCAGTGCTTCAGATTCTTCCAAGATCCTCGTGCTTGACGGGGCAATGTACTTTGGCGGAATAACGTTCAATACAGAAAAGGGCGGTTATTTATCAAACACAAGGACCAATGCAACACTCAATGTTGAGATTGTTCCCTTAAAGCAGCGTCTGATCGTTCACCCTTCAGTGTTGCGGCTTCCAAACTTCGATGTGGGAATATCAGGCCAATTTGATTTCCTTGAGCCTGGAAAATTTGCACTCGCCATCACTTCTAAGGGAATTGATTATACCGAAGGACGTGCCTTGGTAACGCGGGTACTGGGTGAAAAACTTTCGAAGTATCAATTTAACGGTCCCATTGATCTGTCGGTGAATCTGCTGGGTAAACTCGCTGCGGGAGGCGAGCCGAAGGTTGATATTGCGTTTACGACTGCCAGTAATAATTTCACCACCGGAAAGTTAGTCGTGAATGATCTTTCGTTCAAGGGAAGCTTTACGAATCATATGGACGACACGAAGGAATTTGACGACCGTAACTCACGTATTGTTCTTGACACTGTTTCCGGAGTCTTGGAAAAAATCCACGTCACTGGAAATCTTAGTATTAAGGATTTGATAAGTCCGGACTTAATCCTCAACACAAAAAGTACCATTGATATTGCTGATTTTAATCATGAAACCGATACGTCAAATTTGAAATTGTTGGGTGGTACATTGTATGCAAATATTCAGTACGACGGGAAGCTCGATGAGTATCTGGAGGGTCCCCGCACGGTTTACAAGGGCAAGATGAATGCAGCGATTCGCATCAAGGACGGAGCTCTGACGATGACAAGCCAGCAAAAACACTTTACAAAAATCAATGCTCAACTTCATTTTACGGAGAAGCGGATGGATTTCGACAAGGTTGATTTCATCGTCAACGGTAATCCTGTTCAACTGACGGGAAGTCTTATTGGATTTATGCCATTTTTCCTTGCTCCCGAAAAGAAGGGACTTATAGATGTGTCCTTATATTCACCGCGACTTGACCTGGCAACTTTGAAGACGGACAAAAAGAAAGTAAAACTCACTCCCCAGGAATCGAGGACAAAAAATAAGAAGATCTCCGATCTGATGGATGTATTGAATAATAAAGTTGAATTCACAATTAACTTAAAGGCGGATGAAATTGTAAATGGGTCATTTATCGCAAAGAACTTTTCGGGGAAAATCAACTTAGCAAATAACCAACTTACAGCGAATCCAGTGAGAATGATCCTGGCAGATGGTGAGGTCGACTTATCCCTTAAGATTTCCGAGCTCAATAAACCAAATAATCCCGTGGTTTTGAAAGCGGAAGTAAAGGGTTCGGATATTAAGAAGTTTTTTTCCTCGTTCGATAATTTTTCCCAGAAAACGATTGTTGCAGGTAACCTAAGTGGAAAAGTTTATGCTAAAGTAAGGATGATGGCAACGATTGACGATCGTTTTATTATAATGATGCCTACTTTGAACGGTGAGGTTGATTTTAAACTAAAGGCAGGAGAGTTAAAGGATTTCGAACCTTTGCAAAAGATGAGTAATTTTTTGTTAAAGAAGCGTGATTTCACGGATGTTCAGTTTGCTGAAATAAAGGGAACATTCAATATTTCAGGACAGTATCTAGACGTAAGTCGTATGGAGATTCAGTCCAGCGTGCTGTCTCTATTTCTGGAGGGACGCTACTCGATGGGAGACAGCACGGACCTAAGCATACAGGTTCCACTGAGTAATCTAAAGAAACGTGATAAATCATACAATCCTGAGAATGTGGGCATTGATGCCAGGGTTGGGCCAAGCGTTTTCCTACGCGCTCATCAAAATAAGGATGGAAAGATGGTGATCCAGTATAATATCTTTAAGAAGTTTAAGAAGAATAAGGGGTAAACTTAACTTGATCGAATTTTTTGAATTGTAAAAAGTGAAAATAAAATGTGAAATGTAGGGTCGGCCTGTGATGAATTTGCATTTTACTTTTAACGAATTACATTTTACAACGATAATGCTCTTACTTAGTTAATTTCTCTGCTTTCATCGCCATCGCCATCCTCACCGCCTCATACGCATTCACTAACCCACCAGTATTACTAAGATCGCTAAAGTTGGCTCTTCCACCGCCGGGACGTTGAACTTTCAAACCCTCAAATGTTCTGGAAGATTTTTTTAGGATGTCAATAACCTGAGGAGTGGTAAGGTCAGGAAAATAAGAAAAAAGCAAAGCAGCAACACCGGCAACTGTAGGTGACGCCATGCTGGTACCACTTTCATTCTTGTAACTATTCCCTGGAGTTGTTGAATATATTTCAACTCCAGGTGCAAATACGTCAACTGATTTTTTTCCGTAGTTGGAAAAACTGGCAACAAATTTATCGTCAGATCCCCAGGAGGAGGCCCCTATTTCAAGCCAGTTTTTAGCTTCTTTCCCATCAAGATATTTGCGGGTAGGAAAGTTATTTTCCTTATCAGTATCCTCATTCTCATTACCCGCGGCATGAATGAGAACAACGCCTTTTTTTTCAGCATATCTGACGGCTTCGTCCACATAACTTTTTTCAGGCGAAAAAGACTTTCCAAAACTCATGTTAATGACCTTCGCGCCGTTGTCGACAGCATACCGAATCGCATTGGCAATGTCCTTATCCCGTTCGTCTCCATTGGGTACCGCTCTCACGGGCATGATCAAAACATTATCAGCAATGCCTTTAATACCAAGGTTATTTTTTCTGTCAGCGGCAATGATGCCGGATACATGAGTTCCGTGCTCAGCTTCAGGGCCTTTGACATCGTTGTTGCCGTAAAATCTGTTGGATAGATCAATGTAATTATCACCTACAATAAGCCTCGAATCAAAATCCGGATTATAGCCGTATTCTACGATAACCTTATAATAATCGATATTCTCTTTTAATTCCTTTCGAACATCTTCTATCGTTGTCTCTGGGGGTACTCGTTTCAGTATCGAGGAGATGAAACCCTTTGCGAAGGCAATGCTGGGATTGGATACAACCAAGGAATCCAAATCTGCACGGGTAAGGGTATCAACCTTCAAAACGAATTTTAATGTATCGATGCTCCGAACGAGGTTATTGTTCATGCTTCTGTACAGGTCATACTCCTGACGATTCTTATCACGAAGTTTTTCGAATTTATTCTTGATTTTCTTGTATTTCTCGTTCTCCAGTTTCTGTTTTTTAGTCAATTTAGTATTTTCCATATTTTCATAAATCCTGGAAAGGCGGATATACTCGCGTGTTAATTCATACGTGTCTTCATCGACGTTACCGTTTTTTCCGCCAATAAAGTTCCAGCCATGGACGTCGTCGATGTAGCCATTGTTGTCATCGTCAATTCTATTTCCCGGAATCTCTTTTTCATTCGTCCAGATTACACTTTTCAGATCTTCATGCTCAATGTCGACGCCGCCATCAATTACGGCCACGATTATTTTTCTGGAAGGGCGGTCCTTAAGAAGTGTCGTATATACCTTTTCAACACTCAGTCCTTGAAGATGATCTGTTTCAGGATCACGAAGGAACCAATCATTCGGGGGAGTTTCACTCTGGGAGAATGATGGAGTGATATTAAAGAAAATAATGACACAGCTGCAAAGTATGGTGCGAAGTAGCATAGAAAGAATTCCCGATGGTTTGCTGAATGGGACGGCAAATTACTAGCCAGTGGCCCGATTAGGAAAAAATTGTTAAAAAGCGCTGAAAATATTACTTCTGAATCTTCTATCGTGATAACGAATAGCGCCATTCGGGCTAACTGACGACTTTTATTAAAATCTAAAGCGAATAGCCATGGTACACTTCAGCCTCTTTCTAGTAGCCATTTTTTTTAGCCTCTTTTTCTATTTTGTTGTCTCTGTTCAGAAAAGTAGCCAATCTTCTGAATCCAAGCAGATTCCGCAGATCGTATAATATAGCTCCTATTTTATTGCAAATAGCTCAGAACCAATACCATAAAACAATCTTTTAAGCACAAACCCACCTGATAACAAAAGACCCAACTATCTGCATAGTCGGGTCTTCTTGTTTGCAGCAGTTAACCGTACCATTAACTGATCACGGTTAACAGCGCCCTGATGTGCCGAAGGCGGGACTCGAACCCGCACACCTTGCGGAACACGCCCCTGAAACGTGCGTGTCTACCAATTTCACCACTTCGGCAACTTATCGTCCCTTCTTCCGCTCGAAGAAGGGTCAGGGATGAGGTGAGTGCCTACGACTGGACTCGAATGCCGGTCGACTACCGAGCACATTACCTTCCGGAATGCAAAGATCTTTAAAGTGCCCACGACTGGACTCGAACCAGCACACCTTACGGAATACGCCCCTCAAACGTACGTGTCTACCAATTTCACCACGTGGGCATTACTAAAACCGAGGGGCGGCAAAGGTAAAAACCTTTTAATAACAAGCCAATACATTCAAAGGCTGATCAGTCTTTAAAACATGGCAATCCGGCATTTGCAATTCCCTCATTCTAAATTTTTCATTTCAGCCGCAGGCTTGTTACCTTAACACGCAGTTATGCTATCGAAAAAGTGCAAATATGCCATTCACGCCCTCGTCTATCTGGCCGAGCGCTACCAGCAAGGTCCGGTTCATATCCAAGACATCGCAGATGCACAGCATATTCCAAAGAAATTTCTCGAAGCTATTCTTCTCGAAATGCGCAATGCAAAGATTTTGCATAGCAAAAAAGGAAAAGGCGGCGGTTACTATTTGTATAAAAAGCCGGAGGATGTAAATCTCGTCGAGATCATTCGGCTCATGGATGGGGCTATCTCTTTATTGCCTTGTGTTTCTCTTAATTATTATGAGCCGTGTGAAGAATGCCGTAGTGAAGTGATTTGTGGGATCCGCGACGCTTTTACAGGTGTCAGGGACGAAAGCCTGAAACTACTGTCCAAGAGCACCCTGGCTCAGATCGTAAAACGCCAACGGGAACTGGGAAAATAAGTCTTTTATATAATCTATCAATTTAATAGACTTTAGTTTTATATTTGCCATCCAACAAATTAAAACAATAGGATATGGCAATTAGATTAGGAGACATA
>JBBRFP010000065.1:0-8192 GCA_038241465.1 Cytophagales bacterium
ATATTTTGCCGATGATCTGCACATAAGGCATTTCTTCATTAATCTCCCTTACTGAATAAAATTTTGTTCGGTCTTCGTAACGGAAGGGGTAATGCTGAATCAGATCTCCAAACGTGAAGATCTTCAACTCCTTCTGCAAAAGTGCTGCACGTTGAGGACCTACGCCTTTTAGAAATTCTATGGATGTGTCGAAGAAGGACAAAGCAATAAGTTCTGGTTTCTAAGTTTGGACCGTGCTAAATTTATTAATTCACTTTTAATTAGTCGGGTTATAGTGTGTGGAGCCAAAGGAATTTGCCAATATTTTTTGAACGTGTAATCTTGCTTGTACCTCTCTAATTCCGGAACATAAAGCTCAGAACAATTTCACTTCCACTGAACTGTATTGATCAATCTCATCATATCCTTCTTCATATACTCGATAGCCGGTTGAAGTGAATCGTTCTGAACTTTGGTGTTGAAGTATAATGCTCCTCGTAAAAAATTCTCAACCGAGTCGGTCATGGTAAATTGAAATTGGCTTGGCACTTCTCCGTCGAGCTCTGCAATGACGGCTGTCTTTCCGCTGGGCGTTTGAACAATCGTTTCGTCAATAGCATAAGCTTTGATCTGATGCTTGGAAGTGAGTACGTACGCATCCTTCAGATATTCACGAAGCTTCTTTTCATCGTGACCAATTTTTTCATACGTAAGATGTATCGTTGCCTGCAGTTCGGGATAATAGATTTCCACCCAGTAAGTAGAGTGGATCCACGACGTGTCATTCAAAAATTTTGCATGCTTTGAATATTCAAACTGATAGGGAAGGGTATCAGGAGAAATGCGGTAAGATGCTTCCGGAAGAAGCAATCTGTTGTATCCTTTGGGTTTGGGTTGATAGTCGCGCGAACACGCCGTCAGAAAAACTACCAAGCCGAATACCAAAAAGAACCTCACCCTTCTACATTTATCGTTTTAGAATGGAAGATCGTCTGTACTATCGGATTTAGAACCCAGCTCTTCTGAAGCACTGTGCTGCGGAGCAACTGAAGGACGGGATTCCTGACTTGAAGCGCCACTGCCAGCGTCACGTTTGGTGCTAAGCATGGTCATATTGTCGCCAACTACTTCTGTCGTGTAGCGGGTTACATTTTCCTTCTCCCACGAACGAGTTCTCAGCTTTCCCTCGATGTAGATCATATCGCCTTTGTGTAAATATTTCGCAGCGATCTCTGCGAGTCCTCTCCACAATACAATGTTGTGCCATTCGGTTATATCCTTTTTCTCTCCGGTGGTTTTGTCTTTATATGTTTCAGTTGTAGCAATACTAAAATTTGCAACCGTAGCCCCATTCTCAAGATTTCTTACTTCCGGGTCCTTGCCCAGACGTCCGACTAAAATAACTTTGTTTACTCCTGCCATATGCACTAGAATTTATAGGATTATTATGATTTAAAGGGATTTCGTTCAGGTCAAGCTAAACCAATGAGTGTTACTCAACTCGTTAATTTCCATTGTTTGCCCAACATGAATGTAAAATTACCAAATCCTGAGCAATACTATTGAGCGAAATAATCTGCTAGGAAGCGAGCTATTAGAGCAGGTTTAGGTAATTTTTCTATTTGTTTTAAGGAAAACCATTGCGCATTCATTTGGCTAAACGATGCCGGGATGATCTTCCCAGGCGGTAAATCAATTACAAAAAACCGCGCTTGGAGTACCTGGTGGGAGAGAACGTGCTTGTATTGTTTCGATAATTGATTTTCCGACGAACTCATTAAACCCTTCCCTTTCGAGAAATATATATTCAGTATCTTCTCAGGACGTACAGATTTTTTCTCTTCGTGAAGGGGAAAATCAAAAAGACCCTTCCAAATGCCTTTACTTTTCCGCTCGGTCATAAGAATTTTGCTATCGCTTCTTATGATGAAATAATAAAAGTGGCGAGTTGTAATTTTCTGTTTCTTGATTTTTACCGGCAAAACGTGTTGAAGATTCTCTTTGTAAGCAATACACATCTTTTTGAGGACGCATTCCTCACAAAGGGGGTTCACCGGAGTACAATGAAGGGCTCCAAATTCCATGATGGCCTGATTGTGTAATGCCGGATCGGTGAACGAGATCACTTCGTTAGCTTTTTTAGTGAAAATCTTCTTCCCTTCAGGAGAAGCGATGTTAGCATCGATGCCAAAAACTCTTGATAGTACACGATAAACATTGCCATCGACAACCGCTACACGTTGATGATAAGCAAATGACGCAATGGCCGCAGCGGTATAGTCACCGATGCCGGGAAGTTTCTTTAATTCTTCAAAGCTGTCTGGAAATTTCCCGTGCAACTTTTGCCTTACTTCTTTAGCACATTTATGAAGATTTCTGGCCCGGGTGTAGTAGCCCAAACCTTGCCACAACCGGAGTACTTCCCGCTCTTTTGCTCCGGCGAGTGAATGAACATCGGGATAATTGAGAATAAATTTTTCGAAGTAAGGAAGGCCTTGGGCGACCCTTGTTTGTTGCAAAATAATTTCCGAAAGCCAGATTTTGTATGCGTCTTGGGTGTTTCTCCATGGAAGGTCGCGATGGTACTCATGGTACCATTCGACGATTCTTTTTGAAAAATATCCCTCCTTCATTTCCTTGATAATCAGAATTTTCGAATATTGTTTTTAATTCTGGCTGCGAAATTTAATTTTGCGCTCCCTAAAAACAAGCAATAACACCCAGCACCGTGACGAAAGCAGACGTTATAAATCAAATTGCAGAGAAAACCGGCATCGACAAAGCAGATGTTACAGCATCCGTCGAAGCCTTCTTTTCCATCGTGAAAAATTCCATGTCGGGCGGACATAATATTTATGTTCGTGGCTTTGGAAGCTTCATTAATAAGAAAAGAAAAAAGAAAATTGCTCGCAACATTTCCCGCAACACAGCCATTGTAATTGATGAGCATTTTATCCCAAGTTTTAAGCCGGCAAAGGTCTTTATCAATAAGATAAAGAACAGCGACAAGGTAAAGCAACTAGCTGAAAAATAAACAAGAAGCATCGGGCATTAGGCATTGGGTATTGGGAGACTCGGCTTACGAAGCAGACCCAGTGCCTAGTGCCTAATTCCTTTTCAATCTATGCTCAAAAACCGCCTCATTCTTATAGCTGTAAGCGTCGTTTTAATCGTCGCCCTCTTCTTACTTCCGAAGGCAGTTGTAGAAAATGATAGTCAGCTTCAAACACCAACCGAATCTGAATCTTCCGGCAGCGCCGTTGCTGGTCCACATGGAGCAGCCCCTCAAGGTGTTCGCAGCAACATTAACCGATTGAGAGCCCGCTACTTATCGGGTTTGCCTGAAGAAAAAAATGCTATCTTTGCCGACTCTTTGGTAAGCCTCTATAGCCAAGCGGGTCTATTTGACAGCGCAGCATGGTTTGCCGACAGGGCAATGACGTTCTTTAAAAATGATGAAAGCCTCCTAAAAGCAGGCGACGCGTATTATCAGGCTTATACTTTTGCTGTGAATCCTCAGAAGCAAAAGGAATTGGCAGATAAAACCCAGGAACTATTTGAGAGATACTTGATCGTCAATCCTAAGAATCTTGAGGTAAAAACCAAAATCGCGATGACCTATCTTGTTTCTGCACCCATGAAGGGTATAGGAATGCTCAGAGAAGTCCTCGCTGATGACCCTAATAATGAATTGGCGCTCTTCAATATGGGAATGTTGTCTATCCAGTCTGGACAATATGACAAAGCGCCGCAATACCTGGAGAAGCTTGCTACGGTAAACGAAAAAAACATTCAGGGACAACTACTCCTTGGTGTTGCTTATCTCAACCTGGGCCAAAAGGATAAAGCGCGTCAGCAGTTTGAAAAGGTAAAGAAAATGGATTCGGATCCTTCAGTGCAAGCCACTGTTGATTCGTATTTGAAGGAAGTAAAATGATTTTTTAACATCCTCGTACCGAAGGTGCGAGACAAAACACAAAACAATATGCCAAGCGGTAAGAAAAGAAAAGCACACAAAATGGCTACTCACAAACGTAAAAAACGTTTGAGAAAAAATCGTCATAAGAAAAAGTAAGCCATCCTGATTAACCGTGAGTAACGAACTAATCATCAGCGCTACTCCGGAAGGATGCCGCATCGCCCTGTTGCGCGACAAGACGCTTGTTGAATTTCATGAAGATAATGGTGGGGGCAAATTCGCTGTTGGTGACATTTACCTGGGCAACGTTAAGAAAGTTGTTCAGGGCTTAAATGCCGCCTTCATTGACATCGGATACGAAAAGGATGCTTTCCTTCACTATCTCGACCTGGGCCACCAATTTGGTTCACTTCAGAAATTCACCAAGCTGGTCCGCGCAAAAAAGATCACCGGTGGCCGCCTCGATAAATTCCAGCCTGAAAAAGACATTGACAAGCATGGAAAAATCGGCCAACAGCTCTCAAAAAACCAGTTCATTCCTGTTCAGGTTGTAAAAGAGCCGATCTCAACAAAAGGTCCGCGACTTTCTTCGGAGTTATCCATCGCCGGGAGATACCTGGTCATGGTGCCATTCTCCAACTCTGTGAACGTTTCAAAACGTATCAGCAGCAGTGAGGAGCGTAAACGCCTACAGCGCCTTATCCAATCCATCAAGCCTGAAGGCTTCGGAGTCATCGTCCGCACCGTTGCGGAAGGCAAAGAAGTAGCGGAGCTTGACAAGGACCTTCGCAATCTTGTGAAAACTTGGGAAGAAGGTGCTGCCCGTCTTGTCACTGCTAATCCTCGCGATAAAATTATCGGTGAACTTAGCAAGACGTCTTCCATCCTTCGTGATCTGCTCAACGAATCATTTGACAATATTCAGGTTGACGACAAGAAGATTTATGAGGAAGTAAAAACCTATATCCACACCATCGCTCCTGACAAAGAAAAGATCGTAAAGCTATATCAAGGCAAAGCGAAAATCTTTGAACACTATGGAATCGAAAAGCTTATCAAATCAGCTTTTGGACAAACCGTTAGTCTTAAAGCGGGTGGATATCTAATCATTGAACACACGGAAGCACTTCACGTCGTCGATGTGAACAGCGGAAATAAATCAAACCGCGAAGAGAACCAGGAAACAACTGCGTTGTCAGTTAATATCGAAGCAGCAAAAGAAGTTGCTCGGCAGCTTCGCTTGCGCGACATGGGCGGCATCATCGTTGTTGACTTTATCGACATGCGTAGTGCTGATAACAAAAAGCTCATCTTCAAAACAATGATGGATGAGATGGAGCAGGATCGCGCTAAGCATACTGTTCTTCCCCTTTCAAAGTTCGGTCTGATGCAGATCACCCGCGAACGCGTTCGTCCCCAGATGAATATTGCTACGAAGGAAGTTTGCCCTACCTGTAACGGGACCGGCAGCATCACGGCAAGCATTCTTATTACTGATCAGATCGAAGAGCATATCCAGCATCTGTTTGAAAAACAGAACGAGTCAGGTCTAGTGCTTGCACTACATCCATTCCTCTTTGCTTACTACACCAAGGGACTCTTCTCAAAAAGAGTAAAATGGTTTTTTAAGTATAAAAGATGGGTGAATCTGGTGAAAGACACTTCGCTTGGGATCGTCGAATTCCATTTCCTGAACAAGGATGGAGAAGAAATTGATCTGGGTAAAGCTGGCGTCACCCCTGCAGCAATCGTCGCAGCTGAAGTCTGACAACCTGACACTTACTTATTTTTGGAACAATCATTGAAACCCTCGCTAGCCGAGGGTTTTTAATTATAAAAGCACACACTATGGCAGAAACAATGGAAAAAGGCACAATCTCCATCAACACGGAGAACATATTCCCAATCATTAAGAAATTTCTTTATTCCGATCACGAGATCTTCCTCCGCGAACTGGTAAGCAATGCGGTAGACGCGACACAAAAACTGAAGAAGCTGGCATCCATGGGAGAATTCACCGGCGAACTCGGTGACCTGAAGATTGAAGTAAGCTTCGACAAGAAGAACAAGACGATCACCGTCAGCGACCATGGTCTTGGAATGACCGGTGAAGAAATAAAAAAATACATCAACCAGATCGCCTTCTCGGGCGCTACTGAGTTTGTTGAAAAATTCAAGGACAAGGGGGATGCAAAAGATATCATCGGAAAATTCGGATTAGGATTCTATTCCGCATTCATGGTATCGGATAAGGTTGTGATTCATTCACGTTCTTATAAAGTAGGGGCTGAAGACGGTGCCCGCTGGGAATGCGATGGTTCAACAGAATTTGAGCTAACAACACTTGCCAAAGAGCAGCGAGGAACAGATGTAATCCTTCACATCAACGAAGAAGGTGAAGAGTTCCTTGACGAATTCAGACTAAAAGGAATCTTGGAAAAATATTGCAAGTTCCTTCCAGTAGAGATTAAGTTCGGAACAAAAGACGAACAGGTAGAAGACGGTGTGGACAGTGATGGGAAACCAGCTTACAAAACTGTATCATCCGATAAGATCATCAACAATCCTGCTCCACTCTGGACTAAATCACCAAAGGAGCTCTCTGACGAAGACTATCTTAAATTCTACAGGGAATTATATCCATTTGCCGAAGAGCCACTCTTCTGGATCCATTTGAACGTGGATTATCCATTCAATTTGACCGGAGTGCTCTACTTTCCGAAGGTGAAGAACGACTTCGAAGTGAATAAAAATAAAATTCAGTTGTACAGTCGCCAGGTATTTATTACCGACGAGGTAAAAGATGTTGTGCCTGACTTTTTGATGCTGCTTCATGGTGTTCTTGATTCTCCAGACATTCCATTGAACGTATCACGGAGCTATTTGCAAAGTGATTCCAATGTGAAGAAGATCAGTCAGCATATATCAAAGAAAGTTGCCGACAAGCTTGGCGACATGTTCAAGAAAGATCGCACTGATTTTGAAAAGAAATGGGATGACATCAATATTTTCGTGAAGTACGGCATGGTAAGTGATGAGAAATTCTATGACCGTGCGAAGGATTATGCATTACTGAAGGATACTCAGAAAAAGTATTTTACTCTCGAGGAATACGCTGCCTTTACTAAAAATCTGCAAACCGATAAAGAGGGCAATACAATCTATCTGTATACAAATGATGTGAATAAACAGCATAGCTTTATCGAAACAGCCAATCAGAAATCTTATGATGTGCTGGTGCTCGATGGAGTTCTTGACAGTCACTTCATTAATACGCTTGAGCAAAAGCTTGAGAAGACTCAGTTCCGTCGTGTGGACAGTGATACCATTGATAAGCTAATTATTAAAGATGAAAAAATTGAAAGCGTCCTGAGCGAGGATGATCAAAAGAAACTTAAAGGCATTTTCGAAAAAGCAATCAATAACACAAGCATGACCGTCGTTGTTGATTCATTGGCTCCTGATCATTTGCCTGTCACCGTTACGATGAGTGAGTGGGCACGAAGAATGAAAGACATGGCGAAGACCGGCGGTGGTGGCGGCATGTATAGTTTTATGGGCTCAATGCCCGATCAGTATTCTGTATCTGTTAATAGCAATCATAAGATGGCTCAACGCGTGATACTGGCCCAAACAGAAGAGCAGCAAGCTCAGCTGGCGAAGCAGGCTTACGATCTTGCGTTGCTCTCACAAGGAATGCTTACTGGCGCTGACCTGACAAGTTTTATTAAAAGGAGCGTTGATCTCGCGTCAAATTAATAAGTTAATAAGTTGATTTGTTGCTTCGCATATTGAGGGAATTACCCTTTCACCGCAAAGCAACGAATCAGCGAATTACTCAATCGGGTAAAATAAACTTTGCCTAATTTCGTTTTTCTCCACCATGAAAAGCGTTTCTATTTTTGTGATTTACCTGTTTTTTGCGTCTATGGCGTTCGCCCAGGAGCGTAAAAAAGAAGTTTTTGGACAAGAGGGGCAATTCACCTTTGAAACAGATAAGCCTTTTAAACTTCTTGAGCTCGATGAAAAAACATCCGATCCTATTGTCATCAAGAAGAAAAAACCAAAGAAGAAAACATTTTACGGAATAAAGACCCGCAAGAGCTACACGCGCAAAGGATTTGGAGATAAGATCACGGTCGAGCTTTTCTATGTTCTTAAAACTCCAGAGAAGCCAACCGCATTCGTTCGTGATATTTACTGGTATCATTTCAAGCGACGTGAGATTATGAAGACAGGAAACTTTGATCCAAGTAAGGGAGTTCTGTTACATGGTCCGTACAAAAAGATGCAA
>JBBRFP010000066.1:0-8154 GCA_038241465.1 Cytophagales bacterium
GCCTTGTTGGGTTGCACTATGTTGAAAAGCTTTGCAACTACCAATGCTACCCCACTGAAATGTCCGGGGCGAAACTCACCTTCAAATACTTTGTCAAGTGAATCAAAATCAAACTTCAATTCACTAACCTGGGGATACATCTCGTTATTGGAGGGCGCAAAAATAATGTCGCAGCCAACAGTTTTTAAAAGCGCGGCATCACTATCAAACGTGCGCGGATACTTGTCAAGATCGGATGGATTGTTGAACTGCGCCGGGTTAACATAGATCGAACAAACCGTGATATCGTTTTGGCTTTTCGACGATCGTATGAGGCTCAAATGGCCAGCATGCAAAGCGCCCATGGTAGGCACTAATCCAATGGTCGATTGGCGCGCTCGTTGCAACTTTAAATATGCTTTCAGCGGTCCGATTTCAACGAAAATCTGCATCAAAACCCCTTTTTTGAAAGGGCGCAAATATAGGCTTTATAATTGATTCACAGTTGAATACGGCTCAGAATTAGCGTACCTTTGTACCCTTATTTCCTTATAAAAACCATTACTATGTCTAAACTGCGTATTCTTTATGTTGCCAGCGAAATCAATCCTTTTCTTCAAACATGTGAGGTAGCCGAATTTGTAAGAAAGCTACCGCAAGCGATGCAGGAGAAGGGGATGGAGATTCGTATTCTGGTGCCAAGATTTGGGTTGATTAACGAGAGAAAGAACAGGCTGCATGAAGTTGTCCGTCTATCAGGAATTAATATCTCTGTAGGAGATGAGGAGAAACCACTGATTATCAAAGTTGCTTCTATTCCAAATGCCAAGCTCCAGGTTTATTTTATTGATAACGAAGACTATTTTCATCGTAAACACGTTTTCCATGATAAGGAAAATAAATTCTACGAAGACAATGATGAGCGCGCGATCTTCTTCTGTAAAGGAGTGATTGAAACAGTACGTAAACTTGGATGGACACCGGACATCGTTCATTGCAATGACTGGATCACCAGCTTCATTCCATTGTATCTTAAAACAACCTATAAGAACGACCCGTTGTTTAAGAACACCAAGACTGTTTTCACGATCTACAACAATAGCTTTACCCACAAATTCAAGGGCGACCTAATGGGCAAGGTAAAAATGATAGATATCGAGGATAATATGCTGGGCCACCTGAAGACTGCAGATTACGAAGGCTTTATTAAATTAGGGGCGCAATTTGCTGACGTTGTTAATGTCGCGGGTGACAATAAAAAACTGGAAGGATTAGTTAAGAAGATTAAAGAGAAGAAAGTTGAAACCATTGAGAAGGACGATAATTACACGGAATCGTTTTACAACCTTTATACAGAGCTTGCGGGGTAGAGTGTCCGCCAACTGGCGGATCACCCCCCTGTGGGTATTCCTTTTTTTGGTGTTTATCTCCTCCTGTAAAGATGAGGAAGGAATTGTCGGCTTTAAGAAAGACCCGCGGCTCCTGGGCGAGTTTATTGATATTCCCCTTGATCCAAGTGTCATTCTTGATCCAGGACTGCTAACGGACAATCCTTCCGGGGAGCAAATAACAAGAATTCTGTTCGGGCGTTACAATGATCCGGTTTTTGGTAGCATGGAAGCACGCGGCATCGTGAACTTTGGTCCTCCACCGGCGTTCATTAAGCCGTCAGCAAATGCTACGTTTGATTCCCTTGTCATTCAGTTGCGGTTCGACTACTACTATTACGGACAGACAGGAAGTACACAGCAAAAACTTCAGATCTTTGAAGTTTTGGATACGATCAAATATAATAAGCCATATTATGCCTCGACACCGGTGGCAATTGCATCGACACCTCTTGCAGAAAAAATTTTTACGATCAGCTCTGACGACTTCGATAATGCAATTGCTCTAAATCAGGATAACGATACTACCAATAACCAGATCGCCGTGGTAAGGATAAAGATCCCCGGAATACTTGGGGTCAGCTTATTAAACGATTTCAAGATCGGATCGTTGGATTCTATAATGGAAAACTTCAATAAGTTCCGTGGCAAATATAAGGGCTTTGCTTTCGTCGTCCCCAATGGTGAAGGAGACAAAATCCTTGGAATCAATCCAGTATTCAGAGCTGGAAATCCAAAGGTGACGGACACAAAAATATCATTGTACTATACGGATGATGGCATTAAATCAAAAGCTGACTTCGTCATGTACCAGGCTGTCAACGGTACCACTCAGCAGTTCAACTCGGTGTTAAGCTACAGTAAAATCACGACCGACCGCGGTGCAACCATGCTTTCCGGGATCGTTCCATTTAAGGATTTCAGACCTTTTGATGGACGCTTCTACATTCAATCCGGTACGTCGCTTGTAACAAAACTTGATCTTAAGCACTTCTACGAATTCATTGATACGGTAAATAATCTTGCGTTTAATCAGGCAGAATTAATAATTAACAATGTTTCAACTGGAAAAAACCCTTCTTCTCTGAATCTGAGAGTTCTGGATTCAACTAACCATTTCAGAAACTCCCTTTTGGACACCCTTCAGAACAAGGGCGCCACGAAGACGCTCGACCCGTATTGGTCAAAAACGCGCAACGCATTTGCAACAAGTCAATCCGTTACCAATACAACTGTTTCCGTCATCACCGATACAAATAGTGATGCTAGGATCGCAACTGACACACGCGTGATTAACAACATTTACCTCACTAGCTTTTGCCAGCAGGTTTACCGTTATAAGACAGATAAAAGAAGGCCGACAGCTTTGGCAATTTCCGCTTCAGGGGACGAGTTGAGAAAGTCCGTTTCGGGGTTAGTTTTAGATCAGAATATTAAGCTCCGCATTTACTATTCCAAACCTGTAGTTAAAATTCGATAAGATGTGTGGTATCGTAGCCTATGTCGGCCATCGTCAGGCAAGTGATGTAATCATCAAAGGGTTAAAGCGACTTGAATATCGTGGGTATGATAGTACTGGAATTGCTTTACTCAATGGGGGTCTCAATGTTTATAAAAAGAAGGGTAAGGTTTCAGAATTAGAATCCTATCTGAAGGGCCTTGATCTGAATAGCCATATCGGCATGGGGCATACGCGTTGGGCAACTCATGGTGAACCCAACGATGAAAACGCTCACCCTCATTATTCAGCCACCAGGAAACTAGCCATTATTCATAATGGTATCATTGAAAACTACGCCTCGCTCAAAAAAGAACTAACCAGAAAAGGACATACATTTTTAAGTGACACAGACACAGAAGTCTTTATTCATTTTATTGAGGATATTCAGGAAAAAGAACAATGCGCGCTGGATGAAGCGGTAAGGCTAGCACTAACAAAAGTAGTAGGTGCGTATGCCATTGTGGTTATGTCGTTTGAACATCCTGACTTGCTGATTGCCGCCCGAAAGGGAAGTCCACTGGTAGTTGGTGTGGGAAAAGGCGAGTTTTTTATGGCATCCGATGCTACCCCTATTATTGAATACACAAATGAAGTAGTGTACCTCAACGACCAGGAGATTGCCGTCATCGATAATGGGAAGCTTACCATCAAGAATGTTGCTAACCTTCCGTTGACGCCATACATTCAGACGGTTGACATGGAGCTGGAAGCCATAGAAAAAGGTGGCTTTGAACATTTCATGTTGAAAGAAATCTTTGAACAGCCACGATCGATCATGGATTGTATGCGCGGCCGGCTTGATTCAGCAACAAACCGGTTGATCCTGGGTGGCCTTAGAGAGTATATCAATAAGTTGGTAAATGCCGATCGTATTTTGATCGTCGCTTGCGGAACTTCATGGCATGCCGGGTTGGTGTCAGAATACTTCTTTGAAGAATTTTGCCGCATACCAACGGAAGTTGAGTATGCTTCTGAGTTTCGTTATCGTAATCCTATTATTCGCGAGGGCGATGTGGTAATCGCTATCTCACAGTCAGGAGAAACAGCCGATACGCTTGCTGCTATTGAATTGGCAAAATCAAAAGGAGCTATCATCTTTGGAGTTTGTAATGTGGTTGGCTCCTCCATTCCACGCCTTACACATGCCGGAGCTTATACTCACGCAGGGCCTGAAATAGGTGTTGCCAGTACGAAAGCATTCACCGCGCAGCTGACTGTTCTCAACATGATCGCGCTGATCGTTGCTAACAAAAAGGGCACGATCACCGAACAGAAGTTTCACGAAATGCTGGTGGAGATGGAAGCCATTCCAGCAAAAATTGAAAAGATCTTAAAGCTCAATGCACAGATTCAGGTAATTGCCGAAGAGTTTAAAGACGTTCACCATTTCCTGTATCTGGGTCGCGGATATAATTTTCCGGTGGCATTGGAAGGTGCTCTGAAGTTGAAAGAAATCTCCTACATCCATGCAGAAGGGTATCCTGCTGCTGAAATGAAGCATGGCCCGATCGCCTTGATTGACAATGAAATGCCAGTCGTATTTGTTGCCACAAAGGACAGCTCCTATGAAAAGGTCGTTTCCAATATTCAGGAAGTGAAAGCACGAAAGGGACGTGTTATTGCCGTGGTCACTGAAGGCGATACATTAATCCCAACGATGGCAGAATTCGTAATTGAAGTTCCCGCTACTATTGAAGCATTGATGCCGATGGTTTCAGTTGTGCCTTTACAACTTCTCTCCTATCATATTGCCGTTATGCGTGGTTGTAATGTTGACCAGCCACGGAATCTTGCAAAGAGTGTAACGGTAGAATAAACTTCTATTGATAATAATCCCAGACTGCCTTTGCCATACTGGATATAATCTTCTCATTCTCTTCTTCCGTTTCAAGTGAATCCGAAACAAAAACAGCTATGGCAAATTGGCGACCATCTGGAAGGGTCACAATCCCTACATCGTTAGAAGCTGCCGTAATTCCCTTTTCACTTTTGCCCGAAGCGCCGGTCTTATGTGCTACAATCGTTCCCTCCGGCAATTCTCCTTTTAATTTCTTCTCACCGGTACTGGTCTCTGTCATTGCCGTTAACAGGAAGTCATTATTGATTTTTGATAAGTGGGACTGGACCTGAATGCGTTTTAAAAGATCCAGGGCGGAGTAGGGTGTTGTCCAATTTGTGTATTGGATGCCCCAATCCTTGTGCATCGCTTCTTCGTCGGCCGAAATCTTAACTTCTTTTATCCCAAGTTCATGAATGTATCGATCGACTGGCGCAGGACCGCCAACAAACCTGAAAAGCATATCACATGCATTGTTATCGCTTTTGCTAACCATATACTGAATGATTGTGCGGATCGCAAAAAGTGAATCTCCTTTTGGGAATTCATCCCGTAACGGGCTATGAGTATCCGGATGGAGCTCCCATTTCCCTACAAGAATGTGGTGATCCAAATTCAATCCTCTCTTTTCCAACTGATCCAGTACGGCCATCGCCAAATGAACCTTGAATACACTTTGCATTGGAAAATGAGTAGTACCATTAATCGTCAGGGTATCCCCTGTCGACAAATCCATGAAACCGACTCCGACCACGGCTTTCTTTCCTGAAATGATATTGTTCAATCGAGATCGGAGCGCATCTGTCTTTGAGGGACCTGAGCACGAAAAGCTGACTGAAATAAATGTAAGGAGTACAAGAATCCTGATCTTCACCATAACCATATGATCACGTAAGGGATTCGCTTTTTAATAATTTTGATACTTGATACCGATTGTCTCCGGTCGACCGGTGCAATGATTCTAAAAAAGTTGCAACACTCCGCTTTCCAATCTTTTCACACCATTCAAATGGACCAAAGGGATAATTTGTTCCCAGCTTCATCGCTTTATCAATATCCTCTTTCATTGCCGTTCCTTGTTCTACAGTATAGTAAGCCTCATTGATGATCATGCAAATGACCCGCGGCGTGACCAATCCAACTTTGTCCGCAACAACTAAAAACGATGTATTCAGTGCTTTGCATATCCGTTTTAATTCCTGTTCTTGATCGCGGCTTTGCAGGCTAACTTCCAGAATTTCTCTATTCAAAAATGTCGCCAAGCCACAAAAACCAAAGAGTGTGCTTTTAAAGTCCTTTGTGTTCAGTGATGATAAACTCAGGTGAGTAACGTCAAGAAATACAACAAGGGAATCAAATAACTGGTAGAGCTTGACCTGTGAAGGGGTGTTCCCAATCAAGAAATCAAATACCACATCGGCGTTTTTCAAAATCGATCCTGTGCTTTGGTGGTCAGGGAATAATGAATAGTGATGGGCATCTCCAAACTTGGATTGGGCTTCTTTAAGCTGGGAGGCGCCGCCAATGATTACGATTTCCATTTATAATTTTGTAAGAGGATGAAATTACCCGATCCTAATTTTTCCGATCTTTGATCAAAAGTAACACAATCAGCTATGTCAAAAAAAGTGATCTACTCTGCAAATGCCCCTGAACCAATTGGCCCTTATAGTCAGGCGATTCAGGCAGGCAACATGTTATTCATCTCCGGTCAGGTAGCCATTGAACAATCTACAGGAAAGATCATTACGGCAACCATCCAGGAAGAAACACACCAGGTGATGAAGAATATTAAAGAAATTCTTAGCGCCGCGAATACTGATTTTCAAAACATAGTAAAGTGCACTATCTTTTTGAAAGACATGAACAACTTCCCAAAAGTCAATGAAGTTTACGGTTCATATTTTACAAACCAGCCACCCGCAAGAGAAACAGTAGAGGTAAGTCGACTGCCGAAAGATGTGAACGTGGAGATTTCTTGCATTGCGATAATATAGGCTTCAATACCAGGGCATACTATTATTATGTTTGCCATTGGGTGAATGTAGAATCTGTGCCATTTAGCTAAGAACAGACACCTGCGCTCCCGGGCATTTACCGCTAGGCGCGGAGGCCCGCAGAGAACTTCAAAAAGGACTTTGCTGAAGTGGAGATTTCGCTACCCTTGACCACTTCTTTTCGTGAAGGTGTGATCAGTGAAAGTAATTTCACGACCATTATTTAGCATTCCTATATAAATAACCGAATGTCAAAGGTTGCAATGGTCAAATCATCGCGGAATGAATTGTTTGGCCTCGCGAAAAATAATGGTCAATGATAAACGAAATAAAGTGGTCAACCACCACGGAATCTCCAGTTGACCGAAACCCCATGGCGGCATTGGAATTGGCCATCGGCACCCACAAAGTCATGACGGACAAAAGGAATATATACGCAATACGTATATTCACTTAGGAATATACGCAATGCGTATACCGGATTGTTGTGGGCAATTGTTTTATGAAAAGACTGAGTATAATTTTAGCAATAATTTCGTTGAGTGTTCTTAACTGTAATGGACAGCAGGATCCACTGACATTAGCTAAGACTATTTTTGCTAGAGAGAAATTCGCAAACCTAGACAAACATGTGACAGGTGAATATAATGGTAGACCAAATGGAACGGACTTGCCAAAAACTGCTAATACCTTTTTTGAACTTCTTGACAAGAACGACAAGGTAGCCGTGGTTGCCATGACAATTGTTGACTCAGCAGGAAATACTTTTGACACATACTTACATTTTGTAAATGACAACGTCTGGAAGGTGACTGCTTTTAGAGCGTTGGCCTTAACAGGCATATATGGTGAAATTATAGCGAACTACGAGAAAATGACTCAGTCGCAGCGTGACAGTCTTAAATTATTTCAAGAGAAAAGTATAGAACTTCCTGGTTATTCTTATAAGCCAAAGTCCATGGACTGGACAGTTAAAAATGCTCGACTGGTGCTTTCTTCTGATAAGGATTTGATCGACCATTTTAAAATGAATAAAGAGAAATTTGAAGCCCTGAAAGATGGACTCTTGCAGAAAGGTATTTTACAAAGTAATAAGAGTCTTGAGGAACTTGACGACTCAAAAATGTTTCAGCAGCAGATTGACATTTTATTAATTGACAATGTTGGCCGATCAATTTTTGGGTCGCCTGAAAATCTAGAATTTATTATTGGAGGAATGACTGATAATTCGGTTGGATATATTTTCGTAAAAGATAAAAAGAACAAACCTTTAATGACTCCAAATAGCGTTATAATGATTCGTGAGATTGGAAATGGTTGGTACCTATTTAAAACTACTTGACAGCTTGGTGGTAAAAACAACTGGCCACAACAAAATGTTTATGCAATTGCGGGGTGAAGTGTAAGGTTTAAGTTTTTATCTTCATTCAACGTTTAGTTGTGTGGGACAGT
>JBBRFP010000067.1:0-8147 GCA_038241465.1 Cytophagales bacterium
CAATAATCGGTGGGCCAAACAGGAATCCGGAATATCCAACCGTCGTGACCATGGCAAGCCCCACACCGGGCGGAAGATCTTTTGTGTGGCCGGCAATGCTATAGGCGATCGGGACAATTGCTGACAATCCAAGGCCAACAATAAATAGACCTGCGATGACAGCAATAGGGTGTATAAATATGATCGCAATGCTCAGGCCTACCGATGCTACAATTCCGCATACGATCATCAATGATCGGTCTCCAAACTTTATCCTGGCGCCGTCACCGAATACCCTACCGATAGTCATTGCCAATGCAAACGCGGAAAGTCCAAGGGGCGCAAGGCTTGGGTCTGCTTTGGCAATGTTTTCCATATAGTTCGTGCTCCAGTCGGCCATCGCGCCTTCGCCCAGCATGCTACAAAATGCAATGATACCAATGCTTACCATGGCTGCATTCGGCAACCGGAAGGCAGGCCCTTCCGAATCTTTACTCTCTGGCTTGTCATGAATAAGATAATATCGGGCGATGAATACAACGATAACGCTGATCGCGCTGACCGTAAGAAAATGAATAAATAATCCTGATGTTATTTTAGTGAACAACGAACCTGCGAGTGCTCCGATCATCATACCAATACTGAATACAGCATGAAAGGACGTCATGATGGGTTTTCCCATTTGCTTCTCTACCATCACCGCTTGTGAGTTCATCGCTACGTCCAGCATCCCTGCTGATACCCCGAGAAGAAAGAATAAGATCACTAATGGAATCAGCGTCGTGGTGGGTAGCCAGGGTATGAAAGGAATTAGAATACAATAGAAGAAGGCTGCAAAAAGGGTGATCCGCCGACTGCCATTGCGAATGATCATCCATCCGGTAAAGGGCATAGCGATCAATGCGCCCACAGAAGATGATAAAAGCACGAGTCCTACCATTCCGTCGTTGATGTGGAACTGATCCTGAATCCGTGGCAGGCGCGAAAAATAGTTCGCGTGCACAAATCCGTTAAGGAAAAAGATAATATTGACTGCGAGACGGGAGGAGCGCATTTAATGATTTGTCGATTTATTGAATTGTTGATTCAAGCATGCACAAAGTTATAGAAAGTAACTGGTGCAGGGCGTCTGGATGTAATATTATCAGGACTCGTTGTCGGTACAACCGTTTGTGGGATTTTTTAATGATTGTAAAGTTGTTGAAATTACAATTCATGAAATGGTCTTTGCTGATATTATTAGCTGTTTTTGGCGGTAGTGCCGTAGGCCAAGTGGAACCTCCATCGCCTTCATTAATTTATCTCATCCGTCAGCCAAAAATAAAATCAGAGAAGCCTCCACTAATCGTACTGATTCACGGATTCGGCGCTAATGAGTTTGATTTATTTTCATTTGCTGATCAGTTGCCCGGTAAATTTTTGGTGATATCCGCCAGAGCACCCAACACTGTTGATGAAGGCAGGTACTCATGGTATCGGGTTGATCCGTCCTCTGGAATGTCTATCGTCAACGACGGAGCAGAGAAGAAAAGTAGGGAAGTGGTAATTCAATTCATTGAGAGTATTAAACAACAATTCAAAATAAACGATCAACAGATCTTTCTCTGCGGGTTTAGTCAGGGCGCGGGCATAGCATTTAGTGTCGGACTAACCCGACCTGATTTGGTGCGAGGCATTGCAGCGATGAGTGGAAGACTATTGGATCAGATAAAGCCTGATATTGCCGATAAGAATAGATTACAGTCGCTGCGTATTTTTATTTCCCACGGTGTTGCCGATGACAGGGTCAACATTCAGGAAGGCCGCAACAGCAAATTGTATCTCGAATCAATTGGGGTTATTCCGCTGTATAAAGAATACCCTGATGGCCACTCAATAAGTAAAAAAATGATTGTCGATTTATCGAAGTGGCTGAATAAGTTTATTTAATGATTTGTTGATTCATTAAAAAGAAGGCTCCAATCGGAGCCCTCACTTTTATAAACCTGTTGTGATCTTTTTCACATTCACATTTCACTTTTAGCTTCCCTACTTCGCATACGCCACTGCCCTCATCTCCCTAATAACCGTTACCTTAATCTGCCCCGGATACTGCATCTCTTTCTCAATCTTCTGGGAAATCTCGAAGCTCAGTTGACCGGCGCGTTCATCGGTTGCTTTTTCAGCATCCACGATCACTCGAAGCTCACGTCCAGCCTGGATCGCGAAACACTTGTCTACGCCTTCAAAGCTTAATCCAACCTGCTCCAATTCTTTCAAACGGCGAGTGTACTGTTCAATCACCTCACGTCGTGCGCCCGGTCTTGCGCCGCTGATGGCATCACATGCCTGTATAATAGGAGAGATGATGCTCGTCATTTCGATTTCATCGTGGTGAGCTCCGATCGCATTGCATACGATTGGGTGCTCCTTGTATTTCATCGCGAGCTCCATACCAACAATAGCATGAGGCTTCTCCAGCTCTTCCGGCCAAACCTTTCCAATGTCATGAAGAAGTCCGGCACGTTTGGCCTGCTTTACATTCAATCCTAATTCAGCTGCCATGATCGCGCAAAGATTTGCTACTTCGCGTGAGTGCTGTAATAAATTCTGTCCATACGATGAGCGGAATCTCATTCTGCCGACCATCTTGATCAATTCTGGAGCTAATCCGTGAATACCAAGATCGATCACAGTACGCTCGCCGATCTCTACCACTTCATCATCAATATTTTTTGTTGTCTTGGCAACTACTTCTTCAATTCGGGCTGGGTGGATACGACCATCCTGAACCAGGCGGTGCAAGGACAGACGGGCGATCTCCCTACGAACAGGATCGAATCCCGAGATAATAATAGCTTCCGGGGTGTCGTCAACGATGAACTCAACGCCGGTCGCCGCTTCGAGTGCTCGTATGTTTCGTCCCTCACGACCGATGATCTTACCTTTGATATCGTCACTTTCAATATTGAAAATTGAAACTGAATTTTCTACGGCATGTTCAGTCGCAGTGCGCTGAATAGTTTCGATAACAAGCTTTTTGGCGTCTTTCGTTGCGGTAAGTTTGGCCTGTTCCATAATGTCTTTGATGAACGAGTTCGCTTTTGACTGCGCCTCTTCCTTCATCGATTCAACGAGCTGATCCCGCGCCTCATCGGCACTCAGCTTGGAGATGCTTTCCAGCAATTGTACCTTTTGATGATTGAATTTATCGAGCTCTTCTTTGCGACTCTTCACAAGCTCATGCTGGCGTGCAAGACTTTGACGTTCTTCGTCAAGATCAGCTTCCTTGCGTTTGGTTTGCTCAAGCTCTTTTGAAAGCTGTGCTTCACGCTGCTTGATCTTTTGCTCGTTGCTGATGATCTGGTTCTTTTTTCGATTTGCTTCTTCTTCAAACTCCTGTTTCATTTTCAGGAATTTTTCTTTGGCTTCAAGAATTCTGTCTTTCTTGAGGGTTTCTGCTTGCAATTCGGCTTCACGGATGATCAGTCCTGCTTTTTCAGCATTGATGGACTTATTTCTGCGAATCTTTCTTTTATAGAGAAAACTGCCAATGGCAAGGCTCAATACAATGGTTAGCGTCAAGCTAATCAGTGCGTAGGGTAGGATTTCCATAGTTAGGTGTTAGCGTTAAAAAATACACCCCCGACCATTCGGGGGAGCCCGTTAACAAAAGAACCTCAGGAGGAGGGATTACAGGATAGCTTGCGAGACCAGCTGATTCAGGTGGGATACTTTCTCCACTACTGAGTCGTCGATTGCATGATTGCTTTCTTCAGCGGCCAGTTTTTGCACGAGGCAATCAAAGGCTGTCATGGCAAGGAGGTCTTGTTTATCGTCAAGGCCGAACTGTTCGCGGTACGATTTCAACTTTTCGTTGATCAGCTTTCCAGCAGCCCGTACGCGTTCTTCCTCATGACGTTTAACCTTCATAGGGTACTCACGGTCTGCTATTTTGATCTTTATTGAAAGTTCGTCCATCTACTGCTTGCTTATCGGCTTAAGTGTGCGATGCATTTATCTATCTCACGGATGTAGTCATCCACTGTTTTCCTCAACTCCGAAACACTTCCGTCTTCGGCGTGAATATTGTCTACAATTTTAGTGATTTTAATCTGATTTTTAAAACCACCCAATTGCTCATCGCGGTTGCGAAGATGCTGTTTCAGCTCTGAATTCTCAGATTTCAGGCTGGTGACTTCGTGCTTCAGATTTTTGTGCTCGTTTAGCAGTACTACGAGCTTGCGTTCAAGGCCGTTAAGATTGGTTTTCAGTACTTCTTGTTCCATGGGGTGTAGTGTTGCGCTGCGGGGCTCTATTTACGTATGATTGCTCCTAACTTTGTTTCCAGTTCTGTCATTAGTCGGTTCATTGTCTTGTCAATCTCCTCATCCGTCAGCGTTTTCGTTTCGTCCAGCAGGGTAAATCCAAGCGCATATGCTTTCTTTCCTGCAGGGATATTTTCCCCTTCATAAACGTCGAAGACCGTCACTTCTTTCATCAGTTTTTTCTCCGTAGCGATTACCATGTTACGGACCTCATCAAAACTGACATTCTTGTCAAGTACCAGCGAAAGATCACGTTTGACTTCCGGGAATTTCGGTACTTCTTGTACATCGAACTTAGGGTTTGCTGATTGGAAAAGCAAGTGCGTATCCAGGTCAGCATAAAAAATTTCTTGCCGTATGCCAAAATCTTTTGCTAACGCAGATTTTATTTTACCAATACGGCCTATTTCTCTTTTGTTGAACACCAATCGCATGCCATAATCAAGCAATTGATCGTCCGTTTTCTCTTGAACAATTCCTGTTATCGCACATTTCTCCAATAGTTGTACTACTTGCTGTGCCAGATCATGATAGGTGGTGGTGGTCGATTTATGCTGCCAGTTTTCGGATTCCATATTCCCACCCATATACATAGCCAGTCGATCGGTTTCTACATATTTGCTAGTCGCGGTAGCATCCTTTGCGGGAAACTTGGAATAGATCTTTCCGAATTCATAGAACTTCACTTCTTTTTGCTTGCGATTGAAGTTGTGGGCGCACGCTTCCAGTCCTGTAAACAACATGGTCTGACGAAGGATGCCCTGCTCCTCACTTAATTTGTTCAGGATCTCAACAGGCTCACCCGGAAAGCTGATAGAATGCTTTTGCTGATAGGTAGCATTGGTGAGGGAATTGGTAAGAATTTCGAAAAACCCATTTCCTACAAACATTTCACCAATTGTGCGTTTGAATTTATCAATGTCTTTTGCAGGAAAATGAGCCAGGTAGTCCGTCCCCGCTGTTTCCAGCAGTTCAATTTTATTGAATCCATAAATGCGTAGTATTTCCTCTACCACATCCGCCTCCTGTATGACGTCCACACGGTAAGGAGGTACTGAAACCGTATACATGTCATCTGTTTTGCTTACAATTTCAATATCGAGGCTCTTCAATATCGAAAAACACTCTTCTCTCGGAATAACCTTTCCAATCAGGCGGTTAACATTTTTGTCTTTTACAGCAATGGTGCGGTTTTCAATCTTATCAGGATAGATATCAACGATCTTTGAAGAGACTGTTCCACCAGCAATTTCTTTTATTAATAAAGCAGCACGTTTTAATGCATAGACTGTGTTCAACGGATCCGTCCCGCGTGAAAAGCGAAAGGACGCATCTGTTTTTAGCTGATGATGATTGCTTGTCTTCCGGATGTAATCAGGAGAAAAGTAAGCTGCTTCCAAGAAGATGGCCGTTGTTTTGTCTGATACTCCCGAATTCAATCCACCGAAAACGCCCGCGATACACATTCCTTCCTCTGCATTGCAAACCATGAGGTCAGAAGCGGTTAATGACCTTTCTTTTTTATCGAGTGTCGTAAATTTTGTACCGAAAGGCAAAGTCTTTACAACGATTTTATTCCCTTTTATGGCAGCAGCATCGTACGCATGAAGCGGTTGCCCGAGTTCATGATGCACGAAATTCGTTATATCGACAATATTGTTGATTGGCGTTAATCCAATCGACAAGAGGCGGTTCTTCAACCATTGAGGAGATTCACCCACTGTCAATCCTGAAAGAGTAACACCGGAAAAGCGTGGGCTTGCCTCGGTCAACTCGACCGTCACATCTATCGTAAGGTCATTATTATCAACTTTGAAATTTTCAACAGAGGGCCAGCGGATCACGCGGTTCTTCGCAGCTTTCACATCGCGCGCTACACCAATATGAGAGGCTGCGTCCGCGCGATTTGGCGTGAGACCAATCTCAATAATATGATCTGATTCTACTTTATAATAAGATGAAGCGAGTGTTCCGTTCGGTTCTTTTGTGTCTAATACAATAATTCCTGCGTGGCTTTCACCTAATCCGATCTCATCCTCTGCACAGATCATTCCTTCACTTTGCTCACCACGGATTTTGGCCGACTTGATCATGAACGGGTCACCCTTCAATGGGTTCACTGTAGTTCCCACCAGTGCAACAATTACCTTCTGTCCTGCGGCTACATTGGGAGCACCACAAACAATCTGCAGTGGCTTTCCCTGACCAACATCTACAGTAGTGATTGAAAGCTTGTCGGCATTGGGATGCTTCGAGCACGTCTGAACTTCTCCTATGACCAATCCTTTTAAACCGCCTTTTACAGATTCAAATGCGTGGATGTTTTCAACTTCGAGTCCGGTGTCCGTGAGGGTCTTACCGATTTCTTCCGGAGATTCCGGTAAATCGATGTATTGGCTAAGCCAGGAGTAAGAGATGGTCATGAATAAGAAATGAGGATCAAATATAAGATTTTCCCTTGAGTTGTTGGTTGCTCGTTGCTGGTGATTAGTTTGCCAACAACAGTCAACTAACAACTAACAACAACACTCAAAAATCCCAATCCAATCCCAACCGTTCCTTCAATTCATTCAGATACGGATTCTTCTCCGCCAGGTGCTCAAATTTTTCTTTCGCGGTGTAGATCACTCGCTTTCCTTCCGTCTGACGAAGCTTCGTCTTGATGGTCAGCTCAGAGTTTTTCAAACGATCGCGCAGGAACGTTATAAAATCCCTCCGGAAATTCTCGATCAATGTTTCCTCTACAGGGTTGGTAAGAATCACGAAGACGACAGGATGCTCGAATTCAAATTCACGCTTTAACAACTGATATTCCCCTGCCTGATTCTTCCGCTGCTCAGCGTATTCGTGCCAGACCTCCATCAGCTTCTCGAGCTTTATAACTTCATTGATGATCTTCTCCTTGATCTCCTCGACCTTTTCATTAGCAGAGGTTGCATTCGTAGGCTTGAAGATGCCCTGAAGATTAAGAGAGGTTTTTGCTTTTGCTCCTTTTATCGGTGTGCGGACGGCTGCTGGCTCGGTAACTGGCAGTTTCTCTGCAGATTCTCCTGTTTCGGGGGCTCTCTGATGCTCTATTGAAGTCGACTTAACTGTTATTGAATTAGCAGAATCCTCCGTTTCATGGATTCTGTTATTCTCAATTGATGGTGATTTAATTTTTTCAGAACTCATCGTGGAGTCTCCTGTCTCAGGAAATCCGCGATCAGGAGTTAATTCAATTTTTTTTTTAACCCTGCTTGAGCTGCAGGTTCGATCGCGGTCGACGATCCGTTGAAGGCCGATTTGAGATGGGCCATCTTCATCAGCGCAAGCTCCACGAGTAGGCGTTGATTTTTGCTCATCTTATAATTGATGTCGCATTGGTTGGCAATGCTTAACCATGAGAGGAGCAGTGAATAAGGAGCGGCTTTCGATTGTTCAATGTATTTTTTCTTGGTAACATCCGGCACTTCCATCAGCTGGACTGTACGGGCGTCCTGACTCACCATCAGGTTGCGGATGTGTTCACTTAATCCGACGATAAAATTTTGCCCGTCGAATCCTTTTCGTAAGATCTCATCAAATACTAACAGAGGAACGGTAGGGTTTTCCGCCAGCAAGCCATCGACTACTTTAAAATAATATTCGTAATCGAGAATGTGCAGATTATTAATAACGTCTTGAAAGGAAACTCCCTTTCCGGAAGAGAATGTCACCATTAAATCGAAAATCGATAGCGCATCGCGCAGAGCACCATCCGCTTTCTGAGCGATCAGGTGAAGTGCCGCTTCTTCCGTTTTAATTTTTTCGCGATCAGCGATTTTCTTGAGCTGCTTCGCAATGTCGGAGATCTGGATCCTGTTAAAGTCGAAAATCTGG
>JBBRFP010000068.1:0-8114 GCA_038241465.1 Cytophagales bacterium
TGAAAATCAAAAATGATAGTGTGCCAAATAAGCCTAATAGAAGTCCAATCACGTTTATTACAGAACTGCTTTCTGCGGTAATAACCGGGAATAGTTGCTTTAGTCCAAAAGCTCCAGTAGCAAGAATTAAGCTTGCGATAGGTCCGCCCGATGCATATATGGAGAAACGCCTGGCGAGATGCTCGGTAGTAATGGGGAGACAAATAACAAGCCCACCAGAAAGATTTACATTTTTGTTCCACTTGAACTTCCAGCCGTTCTCTTCCTTATCCCACATAAACGGACCGACCACATACATTCGGAAATCAAATTTTACGAATATTCCCGCTATCGCATGGCCTGCTTCGTGAATACCAATTACGAGGAAGAAGGCGGGTACAATTGATATGAATAAAATTATTGCTTCGGGCGTGGAAACAGCTTTCGCAGAATTGATTGCCAGCGTGACGGCAAAAAATCCTATTGCCGCGCTTGCGCCCACTAAGGACACCATCGTTATAATTCGTGTGAGTTTTTCTTTGGTCATACTTATTTTATATAGCCAGATTCCTAACAAGAAGATTATTGGGTTGTTCCACTAAATGGAATTCATTGTAAGTGAAGTTTCTCAAGAGATTGTATGTTAATCAAAACCTACAACCCCTCACTAAAATCTGTAAACGTCTTCTTGATCTCTTTCGCCGTTGGGACCCCCTGGCTCTTTGCACTCATCTCAAGCGTGACCAATTGTTCAGTATTCAACAGTCGGACAAGCTCATCGCGATCCACTTCAAATTCAGTAGATCGCCTGGCGGATTTTAACGAATACTTCCGTGCGAAGAAATTGCCCTTCAATTGAAGCTGTGTTCTGATGTCGCGGTTCGTTTTCATTCGTGTTTGATATTCATTCGCAGATCGTCCTATGACTTGTCCTGCTTCGAGAGAGTTCAGTGTAAGCACCGACGTTCCGCCAACGACCGACACGGCTTTGGATGGATCGGACTCCAATACCAATGGAGAAATTCCGGTTACTGCTCCGAGCGACGCTGTGACGATCGTCCGGTTCTTCTTTCCTTTCCGGGCTTTTTTATACATCCCTTCCATTTTTTCATTGTTATCATCGAGGAGTGTGATCAGGTTTTTGGTGGCCGCCAATGTATTAAAATACTTTTGATAAAGGCTCTTATCTTTTTCCTCAACGTTCTCAGTATCATTTATCGTTACTCTTATTTTTTTCTGAACGCGATTGCTGCTCTTATCAAACGCAAAAAAAGTAAGGAATACGTCTTTTTTCTTCTCGGCCTCATCTACAAATTCATAGCCTGGTGACCAGGTGAATTCACGTTGAACTTTGGAATTATCTTTCAACGCACTCTTTGGTACGTTGACATTGGAGCTGATAAAATCAACCTGATCAATGTTATCATCACCATTGGGATCGGAAACGTAGATCTTAAAATAGATTACTTCATTTTCTTTGATATTCCAGAGGCTGTCGGCAGGAACCAATAAAAGCTCTGGTGGAAGGTCGAGTTGCGTCTGAGCCACATGGATCTTTCCAATTGTTTCTGATTTTTCAGGTTGATCCTGAGCAATGAATTCGATGGAAAGTGGTGCCGTTCGAAGACTATTAAATTGAGTGCGCGAAGGTGTCCACGTTAGTTGACCCAATGATGTCAGCATAGCGCCTTCTGGCATTTGAGATTCGCGCGCTTTAAAAATGACAGGATCGCCATCGGGGTCATGGACGTAATCGGCTGGGATCTGATATTTTGATGGGGTATTTTGCTTCACGTAAAATGTCGGAAGATCACTAACCACCGGAGGGCGGTTGACGTGATTAACAATGAAGTTCGTCTGATGGCGTGATCGTTTGCCATCTTTTAGTTCGGCCTGAAAGATAACGTTGACCTCTTTTTTCTTTTCCAGCCGATCGACGAGATCGAATGAAGGAGTCCAGGTGAAATGACCCAACGAATCTATCTTCATTCCAAGGTCATTGCCGCCGTCAAGAGAATAGGCAATTGGATTACTATTGTCTGATAACGTAACGGAGAATGAGATTTCTTTTCCTTCTTCCACTTGTGTCCAGTCGACTTGTGTTGGGAACACGAGTTGTTGGGCGAACGTCTTTGTCGCGCAGAAAAGAACTATGAGTGAGAATAGAAGTATTCGCATGTAAGCTAAAGATGTTTTCAAAAATAAGATTTTAAGATCAGTTCCCGCAGATTTCTCGGAGTGAATAGTGGAGATTTCGCTAGAATTACACAACCGGTTTTTTCGGAACAGATTCGCAGATGATCACTGATGCTAAACTTTAATCAAAAGAAATAAATTGGCTCAGAAGTAGCGAAGAGGTTGAATATGAGTTAGTTTTTCTTTAGCGTAAAATTAATTCATTACTGTTCTGTGTTATCCTGTGAATCTGTCGCTACGAGGATTTTTATAACGGCGACTTACAATAATTCTTTCGCAGGATCCCAGAATACTTGTTCATAATCCTGAACCTTATCCTTTTTTACTTTCACCCCTTCTTTTTCCAGTCGCTCCTGCATTGCTTTTGGCGGACTGAAATGGTGCTTGCCTGTTAGTAATCCCTGACTGTTGACAACCCGATGAGGGGCTAATTTTTTTTCGCTGTGAGCGGCGTTCATTGCCCAGCCCACCATCCGGGCGCTTTGACCTGTTCCAAGATACCGCGCGATAGCGCCATAGCTTGTCACTCTTCCTTTTGGAATAAGCCTTACAACTTCGAACACGTCTTCGAAGAAATTATTTTTTTTTGATTTGATGTCTGGTGTGGCCATGAGTCAATAATATTAAAAGCCCGGAATTATATTTTCTTATAATCTCTTGCCGCCATTTTCGATACCATCCACAAGCCCACAAATGTAAACGCTCCATTAAGTATCAGCATTTCACTTCCAAACTTATAGCCTGAAAACCATTCCACGGAGTGAGAGCTGATGTAAAAGCATAAAAGTGGAGGGACAACACAAACAATGGGAACGATGACTCCTTTCAAACTTCTGTTTGTAAATAAACCAAAGGTGAATAGTCCGAGCAATGGTCCGTAGGTGTACGCCGCTACGAGTAAGACAGTTTCTATTAATGATTTTTGATTTAGCTCTTTTGCAATCAAAATGATAACAAGAAAAACTAGAGAGAACCCGAAATGCACCCGGTTCTTTTGCTTTTTCTTCACATTCTCAGGTTTATTTTTGAAATCAAGAAAGTCAATGCAAAAGGATGTTGTCAATGATGCGAGAGCAGAGTCAGCGCTGGCGTAAGATGATGCTATAATTCCCAACAGGAAGAAAACTCCGGCGAGCAAACCGAATTCATTCAGTGCCAATCGTGGATACAGTTCGTCTGTATAGGTTGGAATAGGTATTCCTTTAGTTGTACTATAGATGTAAAGGAGAGCTCCGAGCGTAAGGAAAAGAAAATTAACAATAACAATTGAAACGGTAAGCCAGAACATATTCTTCTGAGCTTCCCCTAAATTTTTGCAGGTAAGATTCTTTTGCATCAGATCCTGATCAAGGCCCGTCATGGCAATGGCTATGAACGTGCCCGCAAGGAATTGTTTTGGAAAGAAAAGATTGCTTTTGTAATCATCAAAGAAGAAGATCTTCGAATAGTCACTGTTCTGAACGGTTGTCAGCATCTCGCCAAATGAAAATCCAAGTCGCTGTGAGATCAGATAAACACTGATCACAACGGCTGATACAAGAAAGATTGTTTGAAACGCATCTGTCCAGACGATAGTCTTGATACCGCCTTTGAATGTGTAGATCCAGATCAAAAAAATTGTGATCGCCACCGTAACATAAAAAGGAATATTCCACGCATCAAAAAGAAACAGTTGAAGGACCGTTGCAGATAAACATAGTCGAAGAGAAGATCCCATTGTTCGCGAAAGCAAGAAGAAAAAAGCTCCTGTCTTGTATGCCCAGATGTCAAAACGCTTTTCGAGATATGTATAAATTGAGACCAGGTTTAGTCTATAATATAAGGGCATTAATATGGTCATGATCACTACGTAGCCTACGATATAACCGAGTACCACCTGGAAATACGAAAATCCCACCTTCCCAACACTGCCAGGAACGGAGACAAATGTTATTCCCGAAAGGGAAGATCCGATCATTCCGAATGCCACCAGGTACCAAGGCGACTGGCGGTTGGCAGTGAAAAATGTGTCCGTTGTGGCGCCTTTTGAGGTGATAATTGAAATAATGATCAGCGCCGCAAAGTAGATTATAATGATTGTGAGGACTAGAATCGGACTCATATGATAATTGACAGGGTCAAACTTGGTAATTTTTTTTATTTTTGGAACCTGTATGGCCAACTAATTGTACATCAGACGATGGGAAAAGTTGCGAAACCGGTTTATCATGAGGAGAAGGCCGTTGAGGTCTTGGAAGAGGAGATCGACGTTAAGGACCTTGTCGTCTTTAATGACGACATCAATACCTTTGAACATGTTATCAATACATTGATGAGAGTGTGTAAGCATTCGGCTGAACAGGCAGAGCAATGCACAATGCTTATCCATTATAAAGGAAAATGTGCAGTGAAGACTGGCTTGCTCGAGGAACTTAAGCCAATGAAGGATGGGATCTGTGAAGCAGGTATCGATGCAAAGATCATCTGATCAGTTATTTAAATTCGCTATCGTTGGAATATCCATCAAGACTTATTGAAGACGCCGTCAATGAAATAGCCAAGCTTCCGGGCATTGGTAAGAAGACTGCTTTACGCCTGGTACTCCATCTTGTTAAAGAAAATGAAAGCAAAACACTGGCATTAACGGAAGCATTGAACAAGCTTCGCGCGAATATTAAATTCTGTAAAACCTGCCATTCCATTTCCGATCAGGATGAATGTTATATCTGCAGCAGTCATCGTCGCGATAAGAGTATACTTTGTGTTGTAGAAGAAAGCCGGGACGTGATGGCGATTGAGAATACAGCGCAGTTCAGGGGTGTGTACCATGTCTTAGGTGGGATCATTTCCCCTATGCAAGGAATTGGTCCGTCCGAATTGTCGATCGAATCATTGCTCGCGCGCATTACACATCCCAACGGTGCGATAAAAGAAATTATTCTTGCCATCAGTCCTACATTAGAAGGCGATACCACTGCATTTTACCTCCATCGTAAATTGAAGGAGTATCCAGTCAAGATCACTTCTATCGCACGGGGAATTCCAATGGGGGGCGATCTCGAGTATGCAGACGAGATCACCTTGGGCCGGAGTATTAATGCGAGGATTCTCTTTAACTAGGTTAAAGACGAAAGCCTTTTGCGTTCGCTGCTGTTCAAAGGCTTCGCTTTAACATACAGAATCAGGAATATTAAACTACAAAAGGAGCAGAGAAAACATATACGTTATCCGCTGTTTTTTATGTTACCCGTGAGTTTGATCTTTCATCTTTTATCTTATTGCTTCTTTAAACTTTCGTCTTTATTAACGTTCTTTACTAGCAAATTATCTGCCTTACAACCGTTATGAATCAGCTCTCCCGCCGCATTGAATCAATTGAAGAATCAGCAACGCTCGCGATGGCATCAAAAGCCCGTGAATACAAATCGAAGGGTATTGACGTAATCAGTCTTAGTCTTGGCGAGCCAGACTTTAAAACTCCAGCTCATATTTGTGAAGCCGCAAAAAAGGCGATCGATGATGGAAAGTATTTTGCGTACCCTCCAGTGGCTGGTTATCAGGACCTTCGTGAGGCGATTGCTGCCAAATATCAGAAGGAGAATAATGTTCCATATAAAGCTGAAAACATTGTTGTTTCCAATGGAGCAAAGCAATCAATTGCCAATGTAATGTTCTCCCTTATCAATCCTGGTGACGAAGTGGTTGTCTTCTCGCCATATTGGGTAAGCTATGATGCTGTCGTTAGATTAACCGAAGGCACCCCCATTTTTGTGAGGGGAAGCCTGGAAAACGATTTTAAAGTCACCGCTGCGCAGTTGGAGAAGGCAATCACGTCCAAGACCAAAGCGATTATTTTCTCATCTCCATGTAACCCAACGGGTTCGGTTTTCACGAAAAGTGAATTACAAGATATCGCCAGTGTTGTGTTGAAGCACAAAGACCTTCTCATTATTGCAGATGAAATCTATGAACATATAAATTTCAGTGGAGAACAATTGAGTATTGCGTCGTTGCCTGGAATGTTTGAGCGAACAATCACCGTAAACGGTTTTGCAAAAGGATATGCCATGACTGGCTGGCGTGTAGGATATATTGCGGCACCAAAATGGATTGCTGACGGCGCAAACAAAATGCAGGGTCAGCTAACTTCTGCGAATTGCTCAATTGCACAGCGTGCAGCGCTGGCAGCAATAACCGGCGACATCACGCCAACTACTAAAATGGTGGAAGAGTATCACCGTCGCAGGGATATTGTTTTTGAATTGCTGAAAGAAATACCGGGGATTAAAGCAAATTATCCACAGGGGGCATTTTATTTTTTCCCCCATGTTAGTTATTACTTTGGAAGATCAGACGGAGCACATACTATTAAAGATGGCGATGATCTTTGTTTGTATTTGTTGGATAAAGCTCACGTTTCACTGGTTCCTGGTGGTGCATTTGGCGATCCAAATTGTCTTCGCCTATCGTATGCAGCTTCTGAAAAGGACTTAAGAGAAGCGCTTAAGAGGATTAAGGAAACATTGGCAGGGTTAAAAGAAACAAAATCAGCGCATGCAGTCGTGGCCTGACGTTTTTTCAAAATTCAATGACTTAAGAGTCCTCATCATCGGTGATGTGATGGTAGACGCATATATCTGGGGCGCGGTGGAACGAATTTCTCCTGAAGCACCTGTTCCGATTATCAATGTACTCAAGCGTGACTATCGCCTCGGCGGTGCAGCTAATGTTGCTTTGAATATCATGGCGCTTGGAGCCAAACCTGTTTTATGTTCACTGATTGGTAAAGATGAGTATGGTAAACGCCTTCTTCATCTTCTTGAAGAAAAGGGAATGACCAGCGAGGGAATTATAGCCAGCAGTTTTCGCCAAACGACTATAAAGGCCAGGGTTATAGCGGCTCATCAGCACGTTGTTCGAATTGATGATGAGTCTGATGCTCCGGCGAATCATCAGGAAGAGAGCGAATTGCTTGATAAAATTGAAACGCTCTTGTCAGATTGCCAAGTGGTAATCTTTGAGGATTATGACAAAGGGGTGATTACACCGGGCATCATCGAAAAAGTTGTCACGATGTCAAAAAAAAGAGGCATCCCGACAGTAGTAGATCCAAAAAAGAGAAACTTCCTGCATTATCAGAACGTCACACTTTTTAAACCTAATCTTAAAGAGTTGCGCGAAGGTCTCAAAGTTGAAATTGATGCAAAGGATCAATCTTCTGTAAACCACGCAGTAGAACAAGTCAAGAAAAGGCTCGGAGTAGAGGGCGTGATGCTCACGTTGTCAGAGCATGGAGTTTTTATCGATTACAGGAATAGCAAACTTAGAATTCCTGCACACATAAGAGCGATCGCAGATGTCTCCGGAGCCGGAGACACGGTAATAAGTATTGCCGCATTGTGTGTTGCATTGAATTTAGATTCCGAAAAAGTAGGAGCGCTTTCAAATCTGGGAGGCGGATTAGTATGTCAGCATGTCGGCGTTGTTCCTATAGACAGGGAGGAACTATTGCAAGAAGCGAGACTGACCCTGATCTAATCTTAATTCTTTTCAAACTGCCTGTCTAGGGGCCCGTCAATCTCCAGGTCGCCGATTATTTGTTTATCAAGCGGACTGTCCTTGATCACGTTATACTGATCCCAAAAACTTTTGTTATATGGCTGATCTTGGTATTGAAGTCCATAGCCGCGCATCTTCTGTGCGATTGAATTTCTTTCTTCGATTTTTGAAATAACGTGATTGATAAGAAGCTGTTGCTGTAGCTCTGTTTCGAACCGTAATTTATTTGTTTCAGGATCATACCAATTCACTTTGTAGTCAATTGTCAGATAGTTTAGGAAGAATTTATTTTCAAAAAATTTAAAATCAACAATTCGCCGGATACTTTCAAATTTTCTTGTCAGCCCTCTTTTTTTCCCTAGATCCTCTGGTACTGTGTTTTCATACTCCACACGGATTAT
>JBBRFP010000069.1:0-7969 GCA_038241465.1 Cytophagales bacterium
TGTCAGTGCCTATTCCCGTGCTGATGACTGTAATTTTTTTTCCTCCGAATTTTCCTGTATGGGTAATGAACTCCCGTTTATTCATTTCAAATTCAATGTCATCAAAATACTGGCTGACTTTATAAACCCTTCCTGGATCTCCAACAGCAATAATCGTATTGGCTATATTCTCGGGTAGGAGATTAAGATGGTAAACACTTCCATCTTTGTTGAGAATAAGGTCAGTGGGAGAAATCTTCATAAGCCAGTTGACGGTTGTCCGGAAATCTTTAACCTCCTAGGTAAAATAAGAGACATCGAAAAATAACTATTTCTTACCGACGTCATTTAAGCCTTAATTTTTGCTGCTGGGTTTCCAAAAACGGTTTCACCGGCTTTCACCGGACCGATTACAACTGAACCTGCGCCAATTCTTGCTCCTTTTCCGATGGTAATTCCGGAAATGATAGTTGAATTGGAACCAATGAAAACCTCATCTTCTATTACAACATTTGGACTTATAATCGTTCCCGCTCCTACCTGGACAAAATTGCCCAACACCGATTCAGCCCCAACGTGACTTTTCGCCTGAAGCAGGCAATGACTGCCGATGGTTGAACCTGGTCCTGAACTAAACCCTACATCAAAGAAATTACCGTGGCCGATGATTCCTTTTGGAGAAAGTAAGGCATGTTTATGAGTTGCATTTACAGGTTGTATGTGCCGAATCTCTTGAAGCATCTGAACGATACTTTTTCGAAGTTTATTGTCATCTACTGCCACGAAAGCCTCGCACTTCTTGCCAATAAGCTTGAGGAAACCATCATCATCCGTGCTTCCAAGAACGACCGCATCATCCATCTCTGTATTGTGAAGTTTCTTATCGTCATCAAGAAATCCATATACAACTACTTCATTACTTTCGAATATCTCCTTCGCTATACGACCAAGATAGTTTGCACCAAATATGATAACCGGGTTTTCCATTTTATAAAGGTAGATTAATTCGCTGATTCGTTGATTCTGGAAATCGATTTCGATTCATCCCATTTAAAAGGAAACGGTTTTGATAAAGTAGTAAGAAAACTAAAAACGGCAGAAAACCTATTTTATATCTCGACAGAGTACCGAAATTAGGAGTAGACAACGCCAAAAATACTGCAAGAATCACACAGTATGTAATTGCGGCAATACCAATGAGCCTGTTGGGCGATGTAAACAACCGGACGATGGAAGGTAATGCGCTTGCTACTAATAAAAGTAAGATCAGGTTCTCAATACCAGCCAGTAGGGAAAATAAATTATTTTGCTCCCATATAAATGGTCGAAAGAATCCACCTACCAGTGCCTGCGGAGTATTTACCAATAAACTTGTCATCGTTGGAGTCAGATTATTATAATGGATGGCACTTTCCGGTTTAGATAAGGAGTTAAAGGCTTCATTGTTTTGAACGATCACATCCAGAAATCTAGAGGGATAAAAATTCGGATGAATGCTGGTGCCAATGAAAAGTATGATTATAAACAGACCCAGCCAGATAACTACTTCGAGTCGTTTAACTACAGAAAACCCTTTTACAATGAAGGCAACCACCAGTGTAGTAATTATCACAGGCAAAAAAACAGCTATCCAATAATACTTCAGGTTCCATCCTACCCAGAGGGATAATAATCCGACTATCCATTGCCACCATGCAATTTTTTTATTCATAATGCTCAATAGGAATATTCCTGAAAGGAAAAAAACGGATGCAAGACCGATGCTTTCCTTAATCAGACCCGAAGACCAAAAAACTACCGAAGGAAAAAATAAAAACGAAATTGCAGAAGCTAGTCTTGCTTCGGGAAAAATTGCAATGGTTGTTTTGAAAATAAACCAGGCGCCGAAAAATGAAACAAATGAAATTAAGGTCGCCATCAGCCAGTAATTGTTGCCACTAACTATGGAAAGAATAGCCGATATCTTCACAAAAAAAAGTGATCTCGGCTTGTCATTGATAAGGTCATCTATCGTGACACTAGTTTCATCCCATAAAAAACTAATACCCATCGATGGATCCGACAAAATAGCTTGACCAACTACTTTGCCGTCCTGCCAATAAGATATTGTGTCTCCTGCACCATAATAATTAAAGTAGAGTAAGCCCAGAGCGATTCCAGAAAAGACCTTTAAAAAAAGAGCCGGCCAGTAAAATGCCCTGATGGAATCCACCTGCTTTTTATAATGCCACCATGCCACACCGCCCAGGGAAACAATTGTAATCAGCATTATTGCAATTTTCATCATTTATCCCCCTCTGGCCTCATCAACGAAGCTCCAATACTACAGTTAAGGCACTTCTTTTGCTGACAAAAGTTATTATATAATTCGATAAGTCCCTGAGAGTCAAAAGAACTTTGAGCTATCAATCCAACGTCATTCCATGCGCGGGTGATTCTATTACCCTCCGGAGGCAATTTCTGAAGCATTTTTAAGGCAAGGTCTATCCAGCGCTGGTCATCCATTATTTTCCCGTACGCTACCCAAACGGGTGCAATTGTATTAGTGATCAGATTTTCAATACTGGATTGACCCAATTCGTGAACAGCACTTCTGGATGGTTTGAAAAATTGGTAATGCCTTAGCCAATAAGGAGAAGGATTTACGGTAAAAATCTTCACAAGTTGTTTTAAGTCTGTTACTTCTAAGATAGCAGAAAAAATATTTTTTTGACTATGAAGCAGTGCAGCAAATTGTGCCAGGCGGAGCGAGGGAAAATTCGCAGGACGCAATCTTAAATAACGCCACTGCGCTTTTGACATCTTATCGTGATGGAGGGAATATTTTTGCACGAGAAGTCGATGCTCCCGCTGCAATTGAGTGAAATATGTATCATTCTTTGATCCTTCCAGAAATCCAGCCTGACCAAATAAAAGAGCTTCTAATTGTTCGAGCTTATCGGCTTGTTTTTGGATCGTACGCAACGGGACAAGCCTTGCAAGTTGAAAGAAGGGTTCCGAATTAATTTTAAATCCGAAGTTCCTGGCGAGTAATTGATAAAGCGTTTCCTCCCAGTTATTTCCGTTTTGGATGAATATTGTTTTTACTTCGTAAGCCTTTCGCTCAAGCCTTTCTATTATCGCCCTTTCAAGCATTGAAAGCTTCGCGATCTCGCTTACTGATGGAAAGGACCGCGCACAAGGTATAGAGAAAGAGCTTGTTACTAATTGCCGATACGTCTTAATCAGATTTTCATCAACCCGCCCCCGAAGTTCCAATGTTGGGATTAATGAATTGTCTTTTCGGATGATTGCTTTATCGTTTTGCCAAACCAAATGTAGGATGACATTGTCGTATGCCGGATCAGAATCATGGCGATGAGCAAACCACTCTGACGAGAGCGTGTGAATCTCAACATTTCCTACCCAATGTATGGTATCAATCTGTATGCGCGCGTTTGAAAAGTCCGGGCCTGAGTTGGTGTTTAACTGACCGGGATTAAATATCTCAATAGAATCACCCTCCACTGTTTTTAGATGGGCTTTGTTGAAGTATTGGAGTTGCCAAATGTAGGAGAGGAAGGATTCGTGCATTGGAGAGCATTTAGTACTTTTTTAAACCACATAGACGTATAGAATACACAATTATCTTTCCGCCAATCGGCGATAATATTCGTCAACGTAAGTCCATTGGCCTTTCTTGAATAAGTCATTGCAGTTGAAATTAAGAGAAATCCCTTTAGGTGTGCGGAGCAATTCCATGTACGTTAGGACAATGGTTTGAAAAACCGGCATCATCGTCCATACTGCTTTTAGCTCAACAACACTCTTATTTTCTACCAGGAAATCACAAGGTAAATGCGCACCCACCTCAATACCTTTGTAACTGACTGGCACGTTAAATTCCCACGAAAATGAAACTCCTCGTAACACGGATTCGTGTTTCAAGCTGTTTTGATAAAGACTCTCCATAAGCCCCGGACCGAGATTTTTGTGGACTTCAATAGCCGCTCCAATAAGTTTATCAGGAAGTCTGTCAAGTTCGAACTTGGTAATAACTTTTTCCATACCAGTGTATTCTATTTGCCTATGTGGTTATTTATTCAAATTTCCACACATAGTCTCACATGGCTGAATTTTATGGCACATGTTTTCCAGACAAAAAAACCATGCTCCTACGCTGAAGCTTCAGCGCAAGGGTTCGGCTTGAAATAGAATTGTTTTAGGTAATAGGGCTAGATTCCCGCCTCTTTGAGATACACGCTCATCTCCGTCTGCAATTTTTTCGCTTCTGCTTTTGCCATCGTAGCAAAATCATTTCCGGAAGATGCATAAATGATTCCTCGAGAGGAATTGACAAGTATTCCGCAATCACGATTCATTCCTGCTTTTGAAACTTCTTTCAAGTCTCCGCCCTGCGCACCAACACCTGGAACGAGAAAAAAATGATCGGGAGCAAGCTTACGTATCTCTGCGATCTTGTCCGCGCGGGTTGCGCCTACGACGTACATTAAATTATCAGGAGTGCCCCATTGCTGAGAGATGATAATTACTTCTTCGTACAGCCTTCTTTTTGATTTCGATTCAATCAATTGAAAATCTGCGCTACCAGTATTGGAAGTGTGCACTAATAAGATCACCCATTTACCTTCAAACTCAAGGAATGGTTTCACCGAATCCGCTCCCATATAAGGCGCAACGGTTATTGAATCAAATTTAAGTTGCTCAAAAAATGCCTTCGCGTACATCGAAGAAGTATTGCCGATGTCACCTCGCTTAGCATCTGCGATTGTAAAAATATCTTTCGGGATGTACTCCACTGTTTTCTGAAGACTCTCCCATCCTTTGGGACCGAGCGCTTCATAAAAAGCAAGGTTTGGCTTGTAGGCTACGCAATACTCACTCGTAGCGTCGATGATCTGTTTGTTGAATTCGAAAACAGGATCGGGACCGGAAAGAAGATGAGATGGGATCTTTGAGAGATCAGTGTCAAGACCAACACAGAGATAGGATTGCTTCTTCTTTATCTGATTGACGAGCTCTGTTCTGGTCATTTGTAAGGATCCGGTATTAATTGTTAAGAGTTAATCAGGGTTTGCATCTTACGATCAGGAATCAACTCACTATTAACATTTAACAGATTACCTTTACCACCCAGCAATTAACGCAAATCAATAACCTCAACTCCAGGATGTAGTTTAGGATCAAATGTGAAGAAAGCATCTTCCGCCTTTACCGCAGGATTAAATTTTGTGATCAAATATTTATAACGATTGCCAGACTTATCGAACATGACCCAGCTCTGAATGCTTTTATCCTTCTTGATAATATTCATTCTTACTTTATAATACTGAGCATCCTTCTTTTCTGGAACAAGGTCAATCACTTCACACATCACTCCACCTTCTACCTTATCTTCGATGTACAAATATTTAAAACCGTTTTTATAAAGCTCATAGAATTTTGAAGGATTAAGGTCATTCGATGTTGGATCAAAATTATCGATCGTGACTTCCTTCGCGTCAGGTAAATAAGTCCACATTGTTGTACCATTATTTACAACTTCCTGCTCGGGTAACGTCAACTTATACTTATCACCTTTTACGGTCATTTTACCCTTGAATTCTGAATTGATCTTTTCAACATCATTCGTCAGCGTGTAGGAGAAATTCGCGTCAAAAGAAGGAACTCCTTTATATTTCTTTGCCATCGCCTCGAGTATTTCCAGAGCTTTTGGATCGTATTGAGCAAAAGCTCCGACAGTGACAAGGGAGAAAATTATTAGGAAAAGGTGCTTTTTCATTAATCAGTTCAGGTTTTAGCAATTTACGGCCCGCAAATTTAATTATTGACCGTGCTTTTCTTTCAGACTACTCAATAATTGTTCCAAACTCAATTGATCTGGAATGAGAACCTCCCTTGCTTTCGACCCTTCAAAAGGCCCGACAATACCCGCTGCTTCCAATTGGTCAATAAGCCGTCCTGCTCTATTATATCCTAATTTCAGCTTCCGCTGAATGAGCGACGTGCTTCCCTGCTGGTGATTTACAATGAGCTGTGCCGCCTCCTCGAATAATGCATCGCGATCGGAAAGATCGATATCATTGGCTGCATTTTCCTCTCCCTCGAACTCAGGCAGCATGTAGGCCGAAGAGTATCCGCGCTGAGCACCGATAAAATCACAGACTTTTTCAATTTCAGGTGTATCAATGAATGGGCTTTGTAGACGGATCACATCCGAACCTGAAGAGAATAACATGTCCCCCATCCCCACCAACTGATCGGCACCACCTGCATCAAGAATCGTACGTGAATCCACCTTTGATGTAACCCGGAAAGAAAGACGAGCGGGAAAGTTCGCCTTGATTACACCTGTGATAACATTTACCGAGGGACGTTGTGTTGCAACGACCAAATGTATTCCGATCGCACGAGCCAACTGTGCCAGACGTGCAATAGGTGTTTCAACTTCCTTGCCAGCGGTCATCATCAAGTCGGCGAGCTCATCAATCACCAATACTATATACGGCAGGAATCGATGACCTTCCTTTGGATTTAACTTCCGGGCAATGAACTTTACATTGTACTCTTTAAGATTTCTTACGCCAGCATCTTTAAGAATTTCGTAGCGGTTTTCCATCTCAATACAAAGTGAGTTGAGTGTGTGGACAACTTTCTTGGTATCGGTAATAATTGCTTCTTCACTATTCGGAAGCTTCGCCAGATAATGGCGTTCGATCTTACTAAACAAAGACATTTCGACTTTCTTTGGATCGACCAGTACAAATTTCAACTGACTAGGATGCATCTTATACAACAACGAAGTCAGGATCACATTCAGTCCAACAGACTTACCCTGCCCGGTGGCACCTGCTACCAGCAAGTGAGGCATTTTGGCTAGATCAATTACCAGCAGTTCATTGGAAATTGTTTTTCCAATTGCAATTGGAAGGTCTTTGTCTGATTTCTGAAAACGCTCGGTTGCAAGCACGGAACGCATGCTGACCATTTCACGATTCTTATTTGGAACTTCAATACCGATGGTTCCCTTTCCCGGGATCGGCGCGATGATACGTATACCCAATGCTGACAAACTTAGAGCGATGTCATCTTCAAGGTTCTTGATACGTGAGATCTTCACCCCTGCTTCCGGCACAATTTCATACAGTGTTACAGTTGGTCCGATCGTAGCCTTGATGCTATGAATGCCGATTTTAAAATTCGTGAGCGTCGCAAGGATCTTGTCCTTATTTTGATTTAACTCTTCCTGCGTCACCTGAACCTTGCCTGCTTCAAATTCAGTTAACAATTCAAGCGGAGGAAATTTATAACTACTTAATTCGAGCGTCGGATCGTAAAATCCCTGCGCTTCTACGAGACCTTCGGCCAGTATGTCCGTATCGGTCTTTGCTTCCTCCACAATGAAAACTGGCTCTTCCTTAAGTTTCTCTTTTTTCTCAGGCTTAATAGGTTCAACTTCAAGATCAAGGTTAGGCGTTGCTAAAAGTTCTTCTATTGGCTTTACTACCAACATCGGCTCAGGTTCGGGTTGTTCTATCGGCCATTGATCTCTTTCATCCGAATACGTCGGTGTGATGATCAGATCGTTCTCAGGATTCAAGGCTTCATTTCCCATTGGCTTGGGATCTTTGATCTGGAAAGCGCTGATAGAAGTTATGTTGAAGAAATAAATGATGAATACAAAAAGTGATAAAACCAGAAGTAAGAATGTACCCCAGCCCAGCAGACTGTCGGCAAGGTACGCTAGTTCGTACCCAAGACCTCCGCTCAGGAAACTAACTTCGGTTGCCCCCGTTATGCTATGGGTAAGATATCCCATGAGCAGACTGAGCCATAGTCCCGCGAACACAGAAAATATAAATGTGTTAAAGAATGAAATCAGTTCCCGCTTAAAAACAAGATTGAATCCAAGCAAAAAGAGAAGCGGCGGAATAAAAAAAGCGGAGATCCCAAACCATTTGAATATAAGGTAATGTGAAGTAACGGCGCC
>JBBRFP010000070.1:0-7954 GCA_038241465.1 Cytophagales bacterium
AGCAGCTTGCTGATACCATATCGAAAGAGCGATCTGAGGTTGGGTGAATGAATTTTCCGATATTGCGGCAGATTCATTTCTAAGCAGCTTCAGGCATTCTAATGCTGCCTCAATTCTGTCCTCTTTCACTAGTTCTTTGAACTCTGTCGACACCACATTTTTAATAAAATATACAAGTTCGTCAATGTTGTTTTGAAAATTGGATGAAAGGTTAAATGATATAAAGTCCTTGATCCAAACAAATCGCATTTTCGAAAGTCGATACGAGAAAAAATAGGCATAAAAATCCTTGTGAAAATTTGTCTTAAAGTCTATTTTCCAATCTATCACCAAGAGTAGCGCTTCGTTGTCAAAAAATTCATATTTTCTAGATCGTTTTTTCTTCAGAAGTTCAATGAAATCCTTTCTTGACAGGGTTCTGAATTCATTCTGGAACACCGCGCTGTTATCGTTGACAAATTTTTGAATGGGAATAAAATGGCTTTTGTTCTCAATATTTAACAAAATTTCATTTTCTAACAGAAATTCTATGATCATGCTTCGGCACTCTGGATCACTGGCGCCGTCATCCGTTCCAGCAATCCATTGCAAATTTATTTCGCAATTGCGCCTTAAATTGCTATCGTATAAGTCCATACTATTTCAGTTTTATTTTATTTGCAGCCTCCCTTTTCTTTTCATCAATGATCTTGACGTAGACTTGGGTTGTCTTCAGGTCTTTGTGCCCCAGCATTTTCGAAACAGTATAGATATCGGTGCCCTGTGACAGCTGGAGAGTGGCGTATGTATGTCTGAAATTATGGAACGTAATTTTTTTAGTTATTCCGGCCTTTAGCATCCAACGTCCCAACACCACGGAGAAGTGGGCTGAATATCGGAGATTCCGAAATACATGTTCCTCAGCATTTCCTTTCGGCCCTACTAGTTCTCTGGCGGTTTTCGAAATGGGCAAGGTTTCAGCTCCTTGGGTTTTCTTTTGGGTGTATCTTATATAGTGCCCTTCCGCTTTGCTATGCTGGATCTCCTCCCAGGTAAGTTTGACAATATCACTCCAGCGCAGACCAGTTAAGCAGGAGAAAAGAGCCGCCGTCTTTAGGTGGGGATAATCGCATTCAGTTTTGGCCAAACGCTTTAGCTCTTCCGATGTTAGAAATTCGCGATGGGTTTCCTGCTGTTTAATTACGTCTATTCTCGCATTTAAGTCCTCTTTCAATAAACGATCTCTGAAAGCTTGTTTCAGAGTTGCCTTGAATTTGTTGAAGTAGGACAGGGCTGCATTTTGTGAGAGTTTTACTTTATAGCTTTTGATCGATGGTGTCGTTAACAAATAGTCTCGATAATCTTCACCAAATTTTACTGTTATATCGCTCATTACGCAATGTCCTTTTGTAAATCGCTTCAGGTAATTGAAGGAGCTTAACCAGGTGTCGTAGGTTCCGGATCGTTCTTTTTTCTTTTCCGCTAGCTCCAGATAGTATTGGAGAAAGTCATTGTTCTTCTTACTCTTCTCAAGAAAACCATACTCTCCTTTATCAAGTTCTAAAGTCCTCTTCGAACAGATTTTATCGGCCAACATTTTCGTTTCCTTATTGTGCTCTCGCTGGGCTGAGGTCTGAGGTTTTTCAAAAATGTAGAGCGAAAGGAATTCGCGCCTGGTAGGTTTTCCACTCTCGGGATGAACGATAGGAGGGTAGTAATCAAGATATAATCTCAACTTACCACCGGCAATAGGCTTAGTCCTTAATGCGACTTTCATTTGAATATTTGTTCTAACTGTTTTCGAGAGATTATTACCCTTCGCCCAAACCGTTTGATCTTCAACCGGCCTGATTTAATTTGTCGATGGAGAGTCATTCTACTTATTCCCAATAGCTTACTTGTTTCCGCCAAACTCAAATACTCCTTTCTCTTGCAAATCTTTAATTGGCTTGTCAATGGCTGTCTGCGTTTCATTATCGCTGACCCTTTCCTTCAGTTGCTTAACCCGAATTTTTCCCCATCGGGAATTGCATGTAGGAGAGCAAAACCTTGTCACAGTAGTTTTTGCTGTAAAGGTTTTCTCGCACAATTCGCATCGACGAATAATCCGAATATTTGAACTCATATCTTAAAGTCTACCGCTGTCTCGTGATGTAACTGGATGTATCATGATCCTAACTCTTACCTAAATATTTGTACCTAATTTGTACCTGATTGACTCTAGATACGCATTAGGTACAGAAAGGTACAAAAGAACGCTTAAAATCAATAAAAGAATATGAAAGGAAATTACGCCTAAATCGCTTAAAATTTGCGAATTGTGATAATTTGTATATGTTTGTTAATCGATTGTGATACCTGACTACTTCCCGATACAAAACCTGCTAAAAATATTCTCTAATAAATCCTCTGTTGATATTTGTCCGGTGATGAGACCCAGATGATGCAGCGCATTCCTCACATCCATCGCCATGAAGTCTCCGGTAACGCCTTCATCCATTCCTTTTAGTACACGATCAAGCGCGTCATTGGTATCGTTCAGACTCTGGAAATGACGGAGGTTGGTAATGATCACATCACCTTGCTTTACATGATCCACGTGAAAGGCTGACAGGATTCTTTCGTTAAGCTTTTCCAGATTTAATTTCTTTGTGGCGGAAATAAAAATGAAATCAAGGGCCTCCAATTCGTGCAGAAGCCCGGGTACCGCCTTGTCAACTTTATTACCAACTTTAATAATTGGGACAGTGAGCGAGTGTAATTCTTTTAGCTCCGCCCCGATCTCTTGAAGGGAAGTATTTCCAAGATCAACCAGATAAAGCACCAGGGAGGCTTTGTTCAATTGCTCTTTTGTTCGTCCGACACCAATCGCTTCAATCGTATCCGTCGTATCACGCAGACCTGCGGTATCTATAAAACGGAAATTGATGCCGCCCAATACCATTTCATCTTCAATAACATCACGGGTCGTGCCGGCTATTTCTGAAACGATCGCTTTTTCTTCGTTGAGCAATAGATTCAATAACGTTGATTTGCCTGCATTCGGTTTTCCTGCAATGACGGTGGGTACTCCATTCTTGATCACATTGCCCTGCTGGAAGGACTGCAGCAGTGACTTGATAAACGATTGGATTTTTAAAATGAGTGTCTTCAGGTCATCACGCTTTGCAAACTCAACATCTTCTTCTCCAAAGTCGAGCTCCAGTTCAATTAGGGATGCAAAATGAATGAGCTCTTCTCTAAGTTTCTGTATCTCTTTCGAGAATCCGCCACGCATCTGGTTAAGCGCCGCTTGTCGTGCGTTGTCGGTTTCTGAATTGATCAGATCGGCAACCGCTTCTGCCTGAGCAAGATCAAATCGGCCATTCAAAAAAGCACGCTTGGTAAATTCTCCTGGTCCTGCCAGCGTAGCACCGTTCTTTAAAAATGCGGTGATGATTCGTTGCACGATCAGTTGTGATCCGTGACAAGAGATCTCTATTGAATTCTCCTTTGTAAAGGAGTTAGGCTCCTTAAAAACGGAGACGACAACTTCATCGATCGCATCATCGCCGTCTTTAATTAATCCAAAATGTAATGTGTGGGAGGGTTGTTCAGAGAGATTCTTTCCGGAGAATAATTTTTGAGTTAAGGCAATAGAGTCTTTTCCCGACAATCGTATGATAGCAAGGGCGCTAACGCCGGGTGGCGTCGCAGGAGCGATGATAACGTTATTAATGCCTTTTGTCACAGATTGCACAGATTAATACTGATGAATACAATGAATTTTAAAAGAATGATAAAAATACACACGGATTAGTAGCAAGCTGCATCTGCCGCTGTGAAAATCTTTGAATCTGTGTCTAAAAGTTTTCAGAACTCCTGTAAATCCTTCCATCCTGAAAATCCTACTCCGAATTAGTTAGCCCGCACAATGAACATAGGAATATTTACTCGATGTCGCACTGTATCCAACGTTGTCCCAAAAATCAAATCCTTAATAAACTTATGCCCATGCGCCCCCATCACCAGTAGATCCGCATCAAACTCTTTCACCATCGCAGGAATCCTTCTTCTCGGATTTCCATAGCCAACCATAATCTCAGCATGATAGCCAAGCTCCCTGAGCTGGTTCAGGTAAACCTGAAGTGCCTCCGTATCTTCAACCGATTCCCGATCGGCAATTTCATTTCCATACATCATCGCACCGGCCGTCTCAACAATATGCATCAAAAGATAGTGGGCTTCTTTGCCGCCTTGCGCGACAGCACTTCGTATGGCAACCTCATCGATGGAGGAGAAGTCAATACAAATGGCAACCTTGCGATAGATAGGTTTCTCCAGATCTGATAACTGAGTCGCTGTTCCATGAGGAACTTTATCCGCCTTCTCTTTGGCACGCGTTTCGAAAAATGGTTTTAGTGTAATGTAAAGTAGTAGCATTGCAGCAGCGATGCACACGGGGATCACTGTTATCCAGATGATCCATGACCTATCACCGGCAGCATCAAGCCACACCGTTACTTCCTGAAGGACAAGCTTGACATTAAGCGATACGATAATACATGCTATCAGCCACGCTGAAATTCTTAGCCAGGGTTTAATGACAAAAACACCCATTTTTTCCTTGTCACTATTGAAGTGAATAAGCGGGATGATCGCAAATCCAAGCTGAAGACTTAACACCACCTGACTGAACACAAGCAGTGAGCCTGTTTCGCTTTCGCCGTAGTACAGGATGACAATGTACGCTGGCATGATGGCTATTAGCCTGGTAATCAACCTCCTGAGCCATGGCGCGATGCGAAGATTCAGGTATCCCTCCATCACGATCTGACCTGCCAGCGTTCCTGTGATCGTGGAACTTTGTCCGGCTGCAATAAGTGCAATTCCGAAGAGGGTAGAGGCCCATTCATTTCCAAGTAATGGAGTAAGGAACTTGTGTGCGTCTTCAATACTAGCCACTTCAAACATTCCCGCTTTGTAAAATGTAGAAGCCGCAAGGATAAGAATAGCAGCGTTTACAAAGAATGCAGCATTCAGCGCAATGGTGGAATCAATGAAATTATATTTAAGTGCCGACCAGATTCCTTTTTCGGATTGATCAATGCGTCGAGTTTGAACAAGAGAAGAGTGGAGATAGAGATTGTGTGGCATCACGGTCGCACCGATAATTCCGATGGCAATGTACAGCGCACCATCGCCTGGCAACGTAGGTATAAATCCTGTTGCAAGTTCTCCAAGATCTGGCCGCGCAAAGATCATTTCAACCAAGAATGAGGTTCCGATAATTGCGACAAGACTGATGATGAATAATTCAATTTTGCGCATGCCGTAGCTTTGTAACAGCAAAAGCAATAAAGTATCCAGCACGGTAATCGAAACACCCCAGATTAGCGGAAGTCCAAAAAGTAATTTCAATCCAATGGCCATTCCAAGTACTTCGGCCAAATCGCAGGCAGCAATGGCAACTTCCGCCATCAGCCACAAAGAATAATTTATAAACGGATGGTAGGTCTTCCGTGATGCCTGGGCAAGATCTAATTGTCGCACAACACCGAGCCTCGCACTCAGCGTCTGGAGCACTAATGCCATGATGTTTGACATTAACAGCACCCACACCAGCGCATATCCAAATTTGCTTCCACCTGCAATATCGGTGGCCCAGTTGCCCGGATCCATATAACCTACACTTACCAGATAAGCGGGACCCAGGAACGCAAGTAACTTACGCCAGCCTTTTCTGTTTGTCGAATCAACGGAGGCATTGACCTCACTCAACGATTTTCTTTCCAACACTTCCATGATTACTTCACTGACAACAATATATTTTTGGAAACTTCTTTTGAGATAAATAGTTTTTTCTTTTCGATCAAAACCTCAACTGACTCATCAAAGCTTTCGCGGTTGAGTACTTCAATTTTTTTTCCTGGCCTTGCACCGATCTTGTCAAGATACTTTAAAAGGTCAGGGTCATTACTGTTTACGGAACATATCATTCCCTTTGATCCCGGTTTAAGCTGATCGAGCGCAACCTGCGGCAATGATTTTAACTTACCATTTTGATCGGGAATGGGATCACCATGAGGATCTGCTGTTGGGAAACCTAAATATTCATCGAGCTTGTCAATCAATCGCGGGGATTGAATATGTTCCAACTGCTCAGCCACCTCATGCACCTCGTCCCAGTTGAAGCCGAGCTTCTCTACTAAAAATGTCTCCCATAACCGGTGCTTGCGGATGATCTCCAGCGCGCGAAGCTTTCCTTTGAGTGTGATCTTCACTCCGTAATAGCGCTCGTAAAGAATTAACTCTTTTACTGACAATTTTTTGACCATGTCGGTAACAGAAGCAGCCTTGTTTTGCATTGCTTCCGCCAACTCGTTGGTCAACACCGAACGGGTGCCGCCATCGGATAAATGGTAAACCGCCTTGAGGTAGTTTTCTTCTGTTAAACTTAGCATACTCTGTGGAAAACGGACTGCTAAGGTAGTATTTTTTAGAGCACCCTAAAAAATATTTTAGAGTAATTTATTCTAAAACGGCCTCTAGAAAGGCTTTTTCTTCATAGTCCCAAGTTATTTCTGCAGGAACAGACGGATAGAAGGATTTTGTCAGAAGCCCTTGTAACAGCGTTGCGTAATCGGGATGGGAGAAATCAAACAGCAGGAACGGCTCGTATTTCTGGTATTGCTCAACCCACGGCCACTGCTTTTCAAGGATGATTGGAAGTCCTCCGTTTAAGTATTCGAACAGCTTCGTAGGTTTTGAGTTCTTGGTGTGATATAAAAGGGGATAGGATAAAATTCCAAAGTCCGATGCAGCAATAGCCCTATTGATTTCATGATGCGCAACCAATGAATCGCCTCCGATCAACGTGATAAAGAAATGCAGGCCTGCTTCTTTTCTTATCTTGTCTAGCGTCTCTTTTAACGAAGCTTTTCCAATAATCGTAAGCGAAACACGCTCATCAATTTTGTGTAGTTCTTTCGCCAGTTCAATTGCCCGGAATACACCAGTGCTCTCCGCCAGCGTACCGGAGAAGAGTAATTTTATTGATTGCCTGTTTTCCTCCTTTCCTTTGGGCAAGGAGCGCGGCATGAGAGGCATCGCCTTGTTTTCAACTACGGTGTAGGATCGTTTGAAAAATCTAAATTCTATCTCATATCCTTTTTCCGCAAGTAAAAAGTGATCCACGAAAGGTGAGAGAAGCTTTTCTTTAAACCTCACTACAGAAGCGAGCACACTTCGAATGATTACCGGAAAGCTTCCTGAATGAATGATGTTCCTGTAATAATTCTCACGTATGTCATAGACGACTTTAACCTTGCTAAATAGTTTCAATAGAACGGCCGGTAGCAACAACTCATGCGTCGTGATAATAAATACCTCCGGCTTTAACTGCAGCACGTTGGCAAAGACTCTCCACTTTGCTATGAATCTTCCAAAACTGATCCTTCGGAACTTAGGCAGTTCCACGCACCGCACACCAGCCACCGAACCCTGAACTCCGAACCCTGAACTCTGAACTTTGAACCCTGAACTCTGAACTTTGAACTCTGAACCCTGAACTTCGAACTCTGAACCCTGAACTTTGAACTCTGAACTCTGAACTTCGAACTTCGAACTCTGAACCTTCGGAAATCCAATCACCGTAACCTCATTATCCCCATTTTGCCAAAGTGTGCAACCCATTTTCTCATACATCCGCGTATCGTCCACCGGTTTCAGGATGGATGCGAGGACAATTCTTCTTTTTTTTCGTTCTTGCGCCACGATTTAAAAATAGGATTAAAATGGAACTCCGCGAACAAATTGAGCAGGCTTGGACCAACCGGGAGCTTTTAAAGACAGTAGAAACACAAAATGCCATCCGGTCAGTGATCGAACAGTTGGATAAAGGTAAGTTGAGGGTGGCAGATCCCGCGAATGGCTCATGGACAGTCAACGAATGGATCAAAAAGGCAGTGATTTTATATTTTCCTATTCAGCAAAT
>JBBRFP010000071.1:0-7907 GCA_038241465.1 Cytophagales bacterium
GATCCTATTTGTGATTGTAACAGGCGCTTTTTTCGTTGATGTAACAAACTGGTATCCGTTCATCCCGGTTCGCACGCTGAAAAGTCAGGGCAAAATGTCATTTGGATTTGCAGGTATACTCACCGGCGCAGCATATGTTTGTTTTGCATACCTCGGTTTTGACGCTGTTGCTACACAGGCCGGTGAAGCGAAGAATCCAAGGAAGGATATTCCGTTTGCGATCCTTGTTTCATTATCGATTTGTACAATCCTTTATATACTGGTGACGCTCGTAGTTACGGGGATGGTAAAATATTCCGAGATAGACATAACAGCCCCTATTGCTGATGCATTCGGGCGATTTGGATTGAGCTTCTCGGTGTGGATCATATCATTGGCAGCCGTAGCAGGTTTGACTTCTGTATTGCTCGTGAATATGCTTGCCCAGTCAAGATTATTCCTCGCGATGTCAAACGACGGATTGTTACCGAAAAAGTTTTTTGGGAAGCTTCATAGTAAATACAAAACGCCTTACATAGGAACTGTCCTTACCGGGTTGGCCGTTGCGTTTACTGCTGGATTTGTTCCGATGGATGTTATTGCCAAGCTTGTCAATATCGGAACGCTCTTCGCTTTTACAATGGTGTGCATGGCCGTGATGGTGATGCGTTACAAGCAGCCCACTGTAAACCGGCCCTTCCGTGTCCCTTTTGTAATGGTAATCGCGCCACTAGGGATCCTTTTTAATCTATCGTTGATGTTCAGCCTTGAAATGGAAAACTGGATCAGACTTTTTGTATGGCTTGCATTAGGCCTTGTAATTTATTTCATCTATAGCCAAAGGCATAGCGTCCTCGGGAAGACACTGAAAGCTGAGGTAAAGACCGAGAAATCATAATCCAGAGGTTGTTTGTGCCATCAATAACGGCGAACGCAAGAGATCGTATAAATCCGTTTTGTGCTTGCTTTCTTCTGCGCTTGCGTCGTCGCTGAAGCTTTAGTGACACGCGGTCAGCACATTGTTGGCATTCTTTGCGACCCCGCAACCTATTGGGGTTGCGTCTTCTGTTGAGACCTTGGTGGTTAAAATGCCGTCGGACGGCATTGTGGGCGGCGGAGACTTAGAGCGCAATGAAATCAAGCCTTGAGCGTTAATAGCCGAAATACCAAATGGATTCGCATGAATGTGGCGATTCAACTACATTTGCACCTGAAATAATCGATTGAAATATAAACCCTTATGACTAGCACACTACTTCAGATAGCGACGGATCCTGTAGCTACTTCGACTGGTCTTTCTTTTTTTTCATTGTTGGTCAAGGGAGGTCCGGTGATGATCCCGATCGTCATCTTGTCCTTCATTTCAATTTATATAATGGGGGAACGCTACTTTTACCTGCGTCAGGCCTCCAGGGTAAAAGCCGATTTTGTCTTACGGGTAAACAAGTACCTTAAGGAAGGAGATATTAAAGGCGCAAGATCATTTGCGGAACAAGAAAATACTGCGACGGGGGCTATTATACTTGTGGGATTGGATAGCCTTGGTCGCCCCATGAAAGAGATCGATTCAATGATTGAGTCAGCGGCAAATATTGAGCTGGCTGAAATGGAAAAGCATATGGGTTATTTGGGAATTATTGCCGGAGTCGCACCAATGCTTGGCTTCATTGGAACCATTTCCGGGATCATCCGGATATTCTACAGCATTTCATTATCAGATAATATCAGTATTGGAATTATTGCGGGTGGTCTTTATGAAAAAATGATAACCAGCGGGTCGGGTCTGATCGTTGGTGTGGTCGCGTATTCGGGATATCACCTTCTTCAGATGAAGATTGGAAAGTTCACCCTTCAGATGCAGAGAAGCGTTCTTGAGTTTATGCGTGCTATTACCAGCAGTTCAAAATGAAGTTAAGACGTAAAAATTATTTTCAGGCGGAAGTAGCAGCATCATCGTTGAATGACATCATGTTTTTCCTGTTGCTGTTTTTTCTTATCATTTCAACAGTTGCCAATCCAAATGTTATAAAAGTCTTGCTGCCTAAAGCCTCTGCAGCGCAGGCGCTAACTAAACAACCCGTTACACTTACCATCACAGAAGGCAAACAATATTTTATCAATAAGCAGCCGGTGGCAAGTGTAGATCTGGAAAAAGCGATTGTGGCCGCATGCAAGAACATGCCGGAGCCTACTGTTGTACTGAGAATTCATCATTCACTTACAGTTCAGGATCTTGTAGACGTAATGCAGATAGGAGCGAAGAACAAGCTGAAGATGGTGCTCGCTACTGATAAAATTTAAGAGGCTAAAATTGTTGTAATCTGGATTCGACATCGCGAAATCCGATTATTCAATAACTCGTTTGCATTAAATCCTTAATCCTTTAATCCAGCGCAATTTTGCGCCATCGATTGCGCTGTTTCATCGTTTTTCCGAGTTGATTTAGTTGTATATCCTACTGTTTCAATAGTCTATTGGCAAAAAATCGGCGCCTTTTGCACTGTTTGGAAAAGAATAAATCCGACACTTTGTAATTGATTCGACTTAGCTACCTTCGCGTAATTTTTAATAAAAAAACACTTCGAATGATGTCTTCAACAGGTCTTTTCTACTTTCTAGTAATTGGGGTTCCTATCCTCGCGTTGGGGTTTGCCTGGTATCGGGCCGCCTGGATCAGTAAACAGGACCCTGGAAACGAACGGATGGTAAAAATGGCAAAACATATCGCCGACGGAGCGCTTTCTTTCCTCAAAACGCAATACAAAGTTCTCTCCGTTTTCGTACTGATTGTCGCCTCATTACTGGCCCTTACTGCCAATCCGGAATCCTCTCACGCATTCATTGGAATCGCCTTTGTTGCGGGAGCATTACTATCAGCATTGGCGGGATTTATTGGTATGAAGGTGGCGACAAAAGCCAACGTTCGTACAGCCAACGCAGCCAGAACAAGCTTTGCCAAAACATTCGACGTTTCTTTTATCGGTGGAAGTGTGATGGGTATTTCTGTTGCAGCCCTTGGCGTACTCGGTCTTACACTCTTATTTGTCCTGCTTCAGTATTCTTTCGGTTTCCAGGGATCGTCTCTTCACAGAGGTCTTGAAGTGCTGACAGGGTTTTCATTCGGTGCGGAAAGCATCGCATTATTTGCTCGCGTGGGTGGAGGTATATTCACGAAAGCAGCTGATGTTGGTGCTGATCTTGTTGGAAAAGTAGAGGCGGGTATTCCGGAAGATGATCCTAGAAATCCTGCCGTTATCGCTGATAACGTTGGTGATAATGTTGGCGATGTTGCAGGTATGGGCGCAGATCTTTTCGGATCATACGTAAGTACAATATTAGCAACGATGGTATTGGGAGCTACGATTATAGCAGAAGATGGCATTGGTGGCCTTTCACCCGTAATTCTTCCAATTGGAATTGCAGCGATCGGATTAGTATTCTCGATCATTGGAATTCTTTTTGTAAGGATCAGCGAGACTGGCGATGCGCAGAAAGCATTGAATAGAGGAAATTTCATTTCAATCTTCCTGACAATCATTGGTTCCTACTTCCTTATACAGTATTTAATGCCCGGGAATTTCATGATTGGTACAAAAATGTATCCATCAATAAATATTTTTTATGCGGTAATGATCGGTTTATTCGTTGGATACCTAATGAGTATTATCACTGAATATTATTGTTCCATGGGTCGCGGACCGGTAAACTCGATTATAAATCAGTCACTGACAGGAGCTGGTACGAATATCATCAGTGGACTTGGTGTCGGAATGATTTCCACGGCATTGCCAATGCTCGTGCTCGCAGCTGGAATTGTTGCAGCGTTTGAAGTGGCCGGTATTTATGGAGTTGCCATCGCCGCATCTGGTATGATGGCAACCACTGCCGTGCAGCTGGCGGTCGATGCATTCGGCCCTATCGCGGACAACGCAGGCGGCATTGCGGAAATGAGTCACCTTCCAAAAGAAGTTCGTGAGCGAACTGATACCCTTGATGCAGTTGGTAATACAACCGCTGCGATCGGAAAGGGATTTGCGATTGCCTCTGCTGCATTGACATCTTTATCTCTTTTTGCTGCATTCATGTCCATCACAAAGATCACAGTGATTGACATCTCAAACGCCCGTGTACTGGCTGGATTACTCATTGGTGGAATGATCCCCTATCTTTTTTCTGCATTAACGATGAATGCCGTAGGAAAGGCCGCGATGGCGATGGTGATGGAAGTAAGAAGGCAATTCAAAACAATCCCTGGATTGCTCGAAGGCAAAGAAGGTGTTGAAGCCGACTATGATAAGTGTATTACTATTTCAACTCAGGCATCTATTAAGCAAATGATCCTTCCAGGATCCATCGCAATTGTCTCTCCGGTATTGATCGGGTTTATTGGTGGAGCGCAGGTTTTGGGCGGAGCTTTAGCCGGTATTACGGTATCAGGCATTTTGCTTGCAATTTTCCAATCAAACGCCGGCGGAGCCTGGGACAACGCTAAAAAGTCATTTGAAAAGGGAGTAACAATTAATGGGCAACAATATTTCAAAGGCTCAGATCCTCACAAAGCTGCAATCATTGGAGATACAGTAGGAGATCCTTTTAAAGACACTTCAGGCCCTTCGATGAATATTTTGATTAAGCTGACATCAATCACGTCGTTGATTATTGCTACGATGATATCTTAACCCCACATCCCGCTCCCCTCTCTAAAAAAGGACAGGGGAGCGGTAAGGGAGCGCTTTGAGCAAAGGGCGTATCAATTGCTATATAAATATTCTTGCCAGCGGGGAATAGATTTGCTAAATAGAGCTTCTTCATCGCTTATTTTAGTTTATCAAGCCACCCCATGAATAAAAGATCAGTAAGTTTTTTACTCACCCTCATTTTTGTGTCAGGCGTATCGTTTGCTCAAAAATTCGTGCAGCCAATTTCTTCATTTACAGAACCAGCAATGTCTCCGACTGGTGAGGAAATAGCATTCGTTTCGGGTGGTGATATATGGACGGTTTCTTCAAAAGGTGGAGAGGCAAGACTATTAGTCGCCAGTGAAAGTTTTGAGTCACGCCCGATTTATTCCCCGGATAACAAGTATTTGGCGTTTACCAGTCTGCGCACCGGAAGTGGCGACGTTTATATGATGAAACTTGAGACCGGAGAGTTGCAAAGGCTTACGTTTGATGATGGGGCAGAAGAAGTCAGTGGATGGTCCGGCAATTCGTCATGGATCTATTTTTCTTCCACCGGAAAGGAAATATCCGGAATGGCAGATGTTTACAAAGTCTCAATTTCTGGAGGAACGCCTGTTGCCGTTTTAGACGAGCCCTACACAAATGAATTTTTTGCAGTTCCATCTTCTGATGGATCAGCAATACTTTTCAACGCACGAGGAGTTGCATCACGGCAATGGTGGCGTCACGGGCACAGTCATCTGGATGAATCTGAAATATGGATCAAGAAAAGTAATGGAGATCTTTCAATGATAGTTGACCGGGGCGCAAAAAGTCTGTGGCCGATGTGGAGTAAAGACGGTGGTATTTTCTACGTCTCTGATAGAGATGGAAATGAGAATCTCTACTCACAGCCTTTATCAGGATTAGCAACAAAGCTTACAAATTTTTCCAGTGGACGAGTTTTGTGGCCTTCGATAAGCTACGATGGAAAAACGATCATATTTGAACGTGATTTGTCAGTATGGAAATACGACATTGCTTCGAAAAGAGCAGAGCAGATTCTTATCACAAAGAAAGGCGCTCCTCCAATGCCGCTTGCCGTTGTGTCGAAACTCAACAACCAATTTTCTGAAATGGCACTTTCACCAGATGGAAAGAAGATTGCCATTATCGTACGAGGTGAAGTTTATGCAGCTTCTGCAAAGGATGGAGGAGATGCAACTCGGGTGACAGTTACATTGCAGCCTGAAGAGGACGTCGTTTGGACGGGCGATAGTAAATCGATTATCTACAATGCTTCGGCATCAGGAAAGCGACAGTTATTCGCCTATAATTTTAATTTGAAGTCGGCCAGGAAACTTACAGATGGCAACTTTAATAATGAGTATCCTTTTATCTCACCTGACGGCAAGTCACTTGCCTATATCCGCGATGGAAAGGAATTAAGAGTCCTGGACATCGCAACAGGGACAGACAGACGTTTAGCGACAGGTTATTTTAACAGAGGTGCAGTAGTTTCCAATTCAGTTGAATGGTCACCCGATAGTAAATGGATTGCGTTCGCTTCGTCAGGAGTAAAAGCATTCAGAAATATTTCCATTATTTCAGCCCAGGGTGGTGAGGCAAAACCGGTCAGCTTCCTTCCCAACTCATTCGGGGGGAACATCATCTGGAGTAAAAATGGAAAATACTTATTGTACCTCAGTCGCCAGCGAACCGAAAGCGGGCAGATTGCACGTATTAATCTCGTTCCGCAAACCCCCTTGTTTATAGAAGATAGATTTCAGGGTTTGTTCACGGAGCCTTCAGTTGAAACAAAACCCGCTCTCGATGTAAAAAAACCAGCCGATAAGAAAAGTGTCCAGGATACTGTTACTGAAAAACCTAAACCAAAAACTGCCATTAATATTGTTTGGGAAGGAATTCAGCAGCGTATGAGCATACTGCCGGTTGGACTTGATGTAAGCTCCATTGCTCTTAGCCACGATGGGAAGACTTTGTTATTGTCTGCTCCCGTAGCCGGGCAGGAGAATTTCTACACGTGGTCACTAGACGAAACTTCAAGGGAGGCGCCCGTTGCAAAACAGATTACCAGCAGTCCGGGCAGCAAGAGCAATGCAGTATTCAGTCCAGATGACAAGGATGTTTACTTTCTTGAGCAAGGACGGGTTCAGAAAGTAACGCTGGAAAGTCGGCTGGTTAAACCAATTGATATAACTGCCGAGATGGAAATAAATTTTCAACTGTTAAGGGCAGCAGTATATCAGCAGGCGTGGGAGATTCAGCGTGATAATTTTTATGACACTGCTTATCACGGCACTGACTGGAATGCGGCGCGAAATAAGTATGAACCATACGCCAGGGGTGCTGGTAGCCCGGATGAACTTCGGAGAGTCATTGGTCTTTTGATCGGCGAATTGAATGCATCCCACTCAGGAATTAGTGCGCCGGGGCCCAATCCATCCGCCTCTGGAAGGCTCGGATTGAAATTCGATTGGCCCTCCTATGAAAGCACAGGTCAATTAAAGATAAGATCAATTGTTCCCCAAGGCCCTGTTGATGTTGTTGGGAGTATCAAGCCAGGAGATTACATTCTTGCAGTAGATGATACTCTTATTTCATCGGCGGTCAATATTGACAGGCTGTTATTAAATAAAATCAACAAGCGTGTAAAATTATGGTTGAGCGCTACACCTTCAGCGAAAGAGTCAAGAACCGTTTACGTAAGGCCCATTAATATGGCAACGGAGAAGAGCTTGCTTTACAGAGAATGGGTCGGGCAGCAACGGGCGTACGTTCTCAAAGCAAGTGGGGGCAGACTGGGTTATGTGCACATGTTTGATATGTCTGCTGAGTCATTGAATCAACTCTACTTGGATCTCGATGCTGAAAATCACGCCCGTGAGGGAGTTGTTGTCGATGTTCGTAATAATAATGGCGGTTTTGTGAATGCTTACGCACTTGATGTGATCTCTCGCAAGAGCTATATGACAATGACAACAAGAGGTTTGCCTTCAGCTCCTGCGAGGACACAGCTTGGACAACGTTCACTGGAATCGCCAACCATTCTGGTTATCAATCAACATTCGCTTTCTGATGCGGAGGACTTTACAGAAGGATATAAGACACTGCAGTTGGGAAAGGTCGTTGGTGAGCCTACCGGCGGATGGATCATTTATACGTCAGGAACACAGTTGATTGATGGATCAACCTTGCGCTTGCCATTTATTCGTATTACCGATCACGAAGGAAAGAATATGGAAC
>JBBRFP010000072.1:0-7878 GCA_038241465.1 Cytophagales bacterium
GAATTAAAACTTCATAAGGTTTACTGGCCTAGCTCGATTGCGGCATTTGGTCCGACGACTCCGAAGCAAAACACTCCTCAGGATACAATCATGGATCCCACTACTGTGTATGGTATCACCAAACTAGCGGGAGAACTCTGGTGCGAATATTATTTTAGAAGATATGGAGTCGACGTCAGGAGCCTGAGATACCCCGGACTTATCGGGTGGAAAACAGCACCTGGTGGCGGCACTACTGATTACGCAGTTGATATTTATTTCAAAGCCTTGCAAGAGAAACAATATGAGTGCTTCCTTGCGGCCGATACGTACCTTCCGATGATGTACATGGAAGACGCGGTAAAAGCTACTATTGATCTCATGGAAGCCCCCGCGGAAAAAGTAAAAGTAAGGACGAGCTACAATGTTTCATCTATGAGTTTTTGTCCGGCGCAGATAGCTGCAACGATAAAGAAATACATTCCTGATTTTTCGATTACCTACAAACCGGACTTCCGTCAGGCAATAGCTGACTCGTGGCCAAAAAGTATCGATGATTCAGCAGCGCGTGCCGACTGGGGATGGGAGCATCAGTTCGGGCTGGAGGAAATGACGGCTGATATCCTGATGAATTTAAAGAAAGAGTTACCCAGCGCTGTAAATTGAATCTGATATGTTCCTGAAGACTCGCCAAGAATCCAATGAATAAAATAAAAAAGCTCGCAGGAGAAACGGTGCTTTATGGATTGGGAACCATTCTTCCAAGGACTTTAAATTTTTTTCTTGTTGGACTCCATACACGGATATTTCTTCCTGATGAATATGGAGTTTATGTAACGCTGTATGCATGGATCGCTTTTCTCAACGTGATCTATCTCTTTGGAATGGAGACGTCGTATTTTCGCTTTGCAACCAAGCCGGGGGCAGACGAAGAAAAGATTTTTCGCGTAACACAAACATTCGTACTCGCCATCAGTGGATTTTTTTCTATTTGTATAATACTTTTTGCACACCAGATCTCAGAACCATTTGATGTTGTTAATCACTCGGAGTTCATCGCTTGGCTGTCGATTGTAATGTTTGTAGACGCCGCTGTTGCCATTCCATTCGCGCGTCTACGGCTCCAGAAAAAAGCTACCAAGTTTGCGATGGCCAAGATTCTGAACATTCTTATCCAGGTAGGGTTGAATCTTTATTTCCTAATTGTAATCTATGATCCTTCGATCAACATAGGCTTTCTTATTCTGGCCAATCTTTTCGCTAATCTATTCTACGTTATTTTCTTCCTTAAAACACTTACTTCATGGCGACCTGCCTGGGACAAGGTTTTATTTTCATCGATGATCCGGTATGCATATCCCATTATGCTTACAGGCTTGGCCGGCATGACCAATGAAATGTTTTCGAGGCAGGTTCTTGGATGGTGGCTCCCGAGCGGCTTTTATCCTGGAAAAACGTCGAAGGAAGCGTTAGGGATTTTTGGTGCATGCTATCGCTTCTCAGTTATCATGAATCTCGCTGTCCAGGCATTCAAATTTGCAGCAGAGCCATTTTTCTTCTCAAATAGCTCTACCAGTAATTCACCCCAGCTATTTGCAAAGGTCAATCACTTTTTTACGATCGTTTGCTGTTTTCTTGTGCTGGGGGTGACGATCAACCTTGACATTCTGCAAGTACTGCTCGGACCGGATTTCAGGGAAGGTTTGGTAATCGTTCCAATTCTATTGATTGGATATATGTTTTTAGGGGTCTATTATAATATTTCCATCTGGTTTAAGCTTACGGATAGGACCTACTTTGGTACCCTCATTACAATAGTGGGCATGGTGCTGACCATCGGAGTAAATTTTTTATTAATTCCAATAATGGGATACCTGGGAAGCGCCTGGGCTACCCTTATTTGCTATCTGGTCATGCTTGCGATCTGCTATTTTCTGGGCCAGCGGTATTATCCCGTTCCTTATAAAATAGTAAAAGGAATACTATATCTGCTTTTAGCGTTGATCCTTATTCAGATTTCGAAATATTTTGAGCTTCCAAATCAAATAGCTTCTACATTACTTCACGCTTTTACAATGACCGTCTACCTGGCCATTGCCTATTGGTCTGAAAGAAAGTACTGGTTAGCATCGATTGATTAATTCTTTATTCTTTTTTGTTTTAAAAACTCATGAACATCATCATTCCTATGGCTGGGCAAGCGCCTTCGTCCCCGTCCGTTGACCACCCCTAACGCTCTCCTCCCATTGCCGGCAAACCCACTATCCACAGGTTGGTGGAAGATATTGCGAAAGTATGTCCGACGAGATAATGTAGTGATCGAGAATTCCTCCGTTGGCCGATATGCCTCAATTGGAGCATCGTTAACAGCGTCGAATTCAACAATGGTCAATTCAATTATTCAAAAAAATTGCAGGGTTTACAAAGCAAAACTGAACAACTCTATGTTGGGAAATTTCGTTAATTTTGAAGGTCATTCCTGAGACAGACGCAAACCTGGGTGACGACAACAAAATCGGGTGAAAAGATCTTACTTATACATTGTCAGCTTGCTATTTCTGCTTTTTGCAGCACTGACTTCCCCTGTGGATGCTCAGCGCGACAGAAGAAAAAACACTGCGGATACTCAGCCAAGTGATATAAGATTAAGAGAAGCTGAATATTTTTTCACAGAAGGTGAAAAGTATTTTATGCTCGAAGATTACGCCAAAGCGCTGAAAAGTTTCCAACGGGTTATTGAATTAAATCCGGACAACGCAACAGTATATTATAAGAACGCTGAAATTCTCTCCAAAAGTAACAAGGAGGATGACCTGGAACGTGCTGGTCTCAGTATCGAACACGCGCTTAAGCTGGAGAAGAAGAATAAATACTTTTATATTCTGGCTTCCAATATTTTCACATCCCTGAATAACTTTTCAAAGGCAGAGCAGGTACTTGAAACAATGATGAAGGAGGTTAAGGGTACAGAAGACTATTTATACGAGCTCGCTGCCATTTATCAATATGACAAAAAGCCGGCCGAAGCCATTAAAATCTACGACCGCGCAGAAAGTCTGATGGGTATTAATGAAGTGTCGTCGTTACAAAAACAAAAAATATACCTCGATCAGGGAAAAGTCAACGAAGCAATTGCGGAAGGAAAAAAATTATTAACTGCGTTTCCGGATGAAGAACGCTATGTAATGGGCTTTGCCGAGACTTTGGCGCAAAGGGGGCAGCAAAAGCAAGCCATTGAAAAGATTGAAGAGTATATTTCAAGTCATCCTGAAGCGGGGCCTTCGAAAATTCTCCTTGCAGGATTATATCGTGGAATCGGCCAAGAACAACGGGCAAGAGAAATGCTAAAAATATCGCTCTTAGACCCAACAATTGAGTTGAGTTCAAAATTACTTGTCGTTAGCACCTACATTAATCAAATACGACAAAACAGAATCAAAAACGTTTCTGATCCTGAGATTGAATCTTTCATAGTAGATTACTTTGAGCAATTGGAAAAAAATAATTTCGAAGATCCGAATGTTCATATCGTCGGCGGTGATCTTTTCATAACACTCAGGAAAAAATCCGATGCAGAACGTGAGTATCTCTACGCCGTGCAGCGGGGGACTACAAACTTTGAAGCGTGGCAGAATTTGCTTTTACTCGAGTCAGAAGGAAATAAACTGGACAGCCTGATTTTCCATTCCGAACAAGCACTTGAAATTTTCCCTAACCAGGGAATCGTTTATTATTTTAACGGATATGCAAATATTCGCTCGGGACACTACCGTGAAGGGGCTTATTCACTCGAACAAGCAAAAAGGCTTTCTTCAAACAATAAAGACCTTGTCAACGAGATCAACAGCCTTCTCGGCGAAGCATACAATGCCACAAAGGATTTCCTTAAGTCAGACAAAGCTTATGAGGAAGCCCTTGCTTCCAATCCAAGCAATGATTTTGTCCTCAACAATTACAGCTACTATTTGGCACTGAGAAAAGAAAATCTGGAAAAGGCTGAAAAAATGGCTGCAATGGCGGTAAAGCTATCGCCAACCAGTTCCTCATTTCTTGATACCTACGCATGGGTGCTTTTTAACCGTGAAAAGTACAAGGATGCCAAAAAAATCATAGAACGTGCTATCAGCCAAACAAATGTATCATCCACTTTGTATGAGCATTATGGTGATATTTTGTTCCAGCTAGGAGACGTGGATGGGGCAGTGATTCAATGGCAAAAGGCCAGATCACTAAGCTCCCAGCATGACCTTATCGACAAGAAAATCGCTAACCGCAGGCTTTATTAGGTCTCCGCAAGGCTATTGTTTTTTACTTCCAAGACGTACCTTTGGCACCTTGATGAGATACTCGGCTTTAATTCTTCTTGCATTTACCGTTCTGATCACTGGGTGCAGTAAAAAAGTTCTGGCGCCTACCCCGGCTCAACCCTCAAACAGTCCTGACATTCAGGATATTCAATTCGAATATTTCCATGGGAAAGCCAAAATGGTCTTTCGTGATGACAGTAGAGAGCGGGAAGTGACAGCCAATATCCGCATTCGCAAAGACAGTGTGATCTGGATGACTTTTTCGGTGATCGGTGTGCAAGGTGGTAAGGCACTTATCAATCATGACTCCGTAACAATCGTTAGTACAGTTGACAAAGAGTATTATGTTTTTGACTACAAAGAACTTTCGAGCCGTTTTAATTTCGAGGTAAATTACTACACCATTCAGGCAGCAATTCTTGGCAACCTCATCACTCCGCGATCATCGACTGATGTTATCACTCCTGGACCAAGCTTCAATCAATTAGTGCAACAAAGGGGTACTGTGGATGTTCTTAACTATATCAATGCTGCTTCTCGTAAAATTGAAAAAGTTGAGATGAAAGAACAAAGTACAGGTAATTCAGTTATGGTGAATTATTCTAATTTTCAGCCAGTCGAAGACCGTGTTTTCCCGTTCAGCGGTGGTGTAAACATTAAGTACAAGACCAGCAAAGGTATTGTTAATACTTCCATCCTGCTTGAATACAATAAGGCAGAAGTTGGCGACAGAGAACTAAAGTTTCCGTTCAAAATTCCACGGAAATATGACCGCCGGTAGATTCAATTTTCTTTTTCTCGTAACCATCATTCTTTGTGCCGCTTCAGTTGGTGCCCAACATCGAAATAAAGCGCAGCTTCAAAAAGAAAAGCAGCAGAATATTGATAAAATCAAAGAGACTGAAAAGATTCTGAAAGAAACTTCTCAACAAAAGAGCAACTCGCTCGGTGAGCTCTCAGCATTAAAACAGCGAATAAGTCAGCAGGAAACCCTTATCCTTTCGGTACAGTCAGAAATTGAACTGATGGATATGGATATCGGTGAAAACAATGAGATCTTACGCTCACTTCAAACCGATCTTAAAAGATTAAAAGTCGAATACGGTGCAATGGTGTTTTCCGCCCAAAAGACGAGTGGTGGAATTTCCAAATTGATGTTTCTTTTCTCTGCTAAGACCTTTGATCAACTGGCTATGCGTGTAAAATACATGGAACAGTATGGTAACGCCAGAAAAGAACAGGCGGCTGTAATAAAGAAGGTTCAGGAACAACTTGCTGAACAAGTATTGATCGTGGAAGGAAAAAAAGACGAAAAGACTAAGCTTCTAAATGAAGAAGTTGATGAAAAAAACAATCTTGACGGCCTAAAGCAAAAACAAAGCGTGATTGTAAAGTCGTTAACAAAAGAAGAGAAAAGATTAAAAGTAGATCTAGAGGAAACAAAGAAAGCGGTAGCTAAACTTGATAAAGTAATCAACGACATTATTCGCGAGGAAATGGAGCGTGCGGCACGCGAAGCACGGGAAGCACGGGAAGCAGCCTCTGCAAAAAACAAGAATAACAAAACAAAGGAAACTATAAAGGTCGCAGAGAACGTCGTTACTCTATCGAACTTATTTGAAGAGAATAAAAGTAAATTTCCGTGGCCCACATCAGGATTTATTTCTCAAAAATTTGGGCGTCATCCGCATCCCACATTGAAAGGAATTGTCGTAGACAATCTGGGTATAAATATTCAAACTTCGCAGGGAGAAAAAGTGAAATCTATTTTTTCGGGTGAAGTACGGGCGGTTGCTTTTATTCCCACTCTTGGAACTTCCGTCATTATCATGCACGGAGAATATTTCACGGTGTATTCAGGACTGAAAGAGGTGGCAGTCAAAAAAGGACAGAAAGTTGCAACCAACCAGGAAATAGGAAAGCTATTGGTAAACAGCGATGGTGTATCAGAATTGAGATTTCGGGTCACAAAGAACGCAGTTGCCATGGACCCTGAAATCTGGCTAAAGGACTGATTTAAAGCCAGTTTATAGATTGCTTTTTCCATTCCATGAAAGGTGGACGAAATTCGAAATTTTAGCCTAATTTTAAGGCTCTAAAGAAAAATTTATGAAAGCAATCCTTTTAATTCTAGGTGGCGTTGGCTTCAATGAGATGTTGCTGATCGGAATCGTGGTGTTAGTATTTTTCGGAGCAAAGAAAATCCCTGAATTCATGAAGGGCTTGGGCAAAGGTGTACGCGAATTTAAAGATGCTGTCACTGATGTAAAAAAAGATATTAAGACGCTGGCAACAAAGCAGGCCGGCTCGATGACGGCAAGTAGGCTTGAAGAACCATTCCAGTTTTTTAGAAATTCAAAATAACTTCCGCGCTGGCACTGTTTCTTGTGTCGATCGGGTTTTATTTCATCTTTCTAAGATCAAGGAAAATCCTCAGCTTAACGCTTTTTTAAGCGTGTACGAAAGCGAAGCGCTCTCCCGCGCCTCGGAAATAGATAAAAAAATTAAGGAGGGTAATGCCGGAAAGTTGGCAGGGATGGTCGTTGGACTCAAAGATGTCCTTTGTTTCGACGACCATCCGCTCCAGGCGGGAAGCAAAATTCTTGAAGGATTTGTTTCTCAATTCACCGCAACCGCGGTTCAGCGGCTCTTAGATCAAGACGCAATAATCATCGGAAGACAAAATTGTGATGAGTTCGCGATGGGATCATCAAATGAAAACTCAGCATTCGGGCCTGTATTGAATCCTTTTGATCAAACCCGCGTTCCAGGTGGATCTTCTGGGGGTTCTGCAGTGGCCGTTGCTGCTGATATGTGCCAGGTATCCATTGGTTCGGATACCGGTGGTTCGGTCCGACAGCCTGCTGCTTTTTGTGGAATCCATGGACTAAAGCCTACTTATTCACGCATCTCCAGACATGGGCTTGTTGCTTATGGGTCCTCTTTTGATTGCATCGGCATCTTTTCAAAAAACATTGAGGACATAGCACTGGTACTAAGTGTGGTTTCAGGAGCCGATGATTTTGATAGCACTGTTTCTCAAACACTTGTTCCGAATTACACTTCTGAGTTAGGGACAACAAAAAAATTTAAGGTCGCTTATCTGAGTGGCACATTGGATTCAGAAGCGGTTCAAGGTGAAATAAAAGATTCTATGAAGGAAGCTCTTTCGCAGCTGAAGGCCGATGGCCACACCGTAGAGGCAATTGACTTCCCGTTGTTGAAATACATTCTCCCTACTTACTATATCTTGGCTACTGCGGAGGCAAGCTCAAACTTGTCGCGCTATGATGGCGTTCGGTATGGTTATAGAAGCGCAAACACTACAGACCTCACATCGATGTATAAGAAAACTAGAAGTGAAGGCTTTGGGAAAGAAGTGCAACGACGAATTTTATTAGGAACTTTCGTGCTAAGCTCAAGTTATTATGATGCCTACTACACAAAAGCCCAAAAAGTGAGACGGAAGATCCGCGAAAAAACCAAAGAGGTTTTTAAGAACTATGATTTCATACTGACTCCTACTGCTCCTACGACGGCATTCAAATTGGGAGAGCACACCAGTAATCCTTTAGAGATGTACCTGGCTGAT
>JBBRFP010000073.1:0-7857 GCA_038241465.1 Cytophagales bacterium
CAGAAGACTCCTGCTGGATATCAAACACGATAGATTTTCCTTTCGGATGATTGCCTATACGGGCAACTGCTGCATCCAACGAAACATCACCGACCGTTACGCTCCAATTGAATTGCGTGGCCTGTTTGAGGACGTATTCAATCAACACTGCCGATGAACGTCCTGCTCCGAGTATCAATATGAATTGCATAGTTCAATTTTAATGAAAGTTATGAATTAAACCACATAGGCCACCTAGAGGGTATCGATTGCTTTTGTATAACGCTTTTCTCCAATCACTAAGTCCCAGTTGCCTAGTTTTTAACAACAAGGAAAATGAATTTCCTTGCATTTCTATGTGTCCTAGTTGGCCTATGTGGTTTTAAAACCTTCCCAAGCAAGCAGCGCAATTCCTATTTCGCATTATCAAACTATTCCCCTAACTTTCTAATCCTGCTAAAAAAAATCTGCTATATGAAGGGCATGACATTCTTTAACAATCTGGAAGATCTCGACGCAGAATCCAAATATTTAGTACATAAAGCAAAAGACGCAACGCAACTTTCATACTCTCCCTACTCAAAGTTTGAAGTGGGTGCAGCTATTTTACTGGACGATGATACACTAGTCGTCGGGGCCAACCAGGAAAATGCTTCCTATCCACTCTGCATGTGCGGTGAACGGGTTGCACTGTATACCTTCTCCTCTCAGTATCCTGGAAAGAAAATAAAAAAGATCGCTGTTGTTGCTCACAAAAAACATCATAAGGAATTAGTGGGAGCTACTGCATGCGGTGCTTGCCGACAGGTGATGGCCGAATACGAAAACCGTCAGAAGAGTCCGATCGAGATCATTATGTTTGGCGAAGATGGACGATGGATCAAATGCGAATCGGCTGAATCATTGCTTCCATTCAGTTTCAAGACTCCAAATCCGATAGGTTAAACGTGGCAACGGAAGAAAAGAACGTAGCCTTTGAATTCAAGGGGCGGTACTATAAGTCGGGAAATTTAGATTCTTCGACAAAACAGGTATGGATAGTCATCCACGGCTACGGCCAACTCGCTCAATACTTTGTTAAGAAATTTCAAAAGCTTACGGAAAATAATATTTGCGTAATCGCCCCGGAAGGATTGTCACGATACTATTTATCGGATCTTACTGAACAAGGAAGACCGGATAATAAAGTCGGGGCGACCTGGATGACAAGGGAGAATAGATTGATGGATATCGAAAATTATGTTCAATATCTCGATACAGTTTACAAGACTGAGCTAGCGAATTATTCAAACATTCCTGTAACATTACTGGGCTTCTCTCAGGGTTGCGCCACGGTTTGCCGGTGGGTATCGGATGGAAAAATAAAATTTGACAAGCTTATCCTTTGGGCCGGCATCTTTCCCCCTGACATAGACTTTAAAGCCGGGCGCGATGCATTGACTTCTAAAAAGGTATATATGGTCGTTGGTGATAAAGATCATTTTGTAACACCCGAACGAGTAAAAGAATTTGATGAGCTGGCATCAAAGCTCAGTATTCGGCCGGAGAAGATTGTGTTTGATGGGAAGCATGAAATGAACGAAGGCGTCTTGATGCAGTTAATCTAATTTCTTGATCACTATTTTGTGGGAGCACAGGGCGGTTCGGCGATCTGTATTCGATGGTCTCTATAAGTACATGATAGAATATTACAGAAGATTCGTTTTACGGCTATTTAAGATCTGTAGCTGAAGATCCGTTTAATACCCGCTTATCGCCGCTTTAACGGCCCTTTATCGCCCCTTTAAAAACAAGGTCCTTTCTGCGATTTGATTGCAATTTCTAAGCATTTTGTCCCGATCCGTGCGTTTTGATAGAAATTTCCGCAACGGGACGGCCACCAGATGAAAAGATTAGATTTCAGCCAAAAAAAGCTTATCCCTTCTCTTCAACTCATGTCATCGTCACTCAGTGATTCAAGATGTAAAAACTATTAGGTTTTCAAGGTTCCAAATTTCTCCTTTAAAAATCCCATCCCATACCCGACAAGTTGTACCAGCGCTGATGGAATACTCAATAAAGCAACGCTGAATGATTTGGTTTTGCGAAGCGCATCGATAAAAATCCCAAAAAGATAGATCAGATAAAATGCGACAGCTACTACTCCTAACTGCTGGTTAAAAATAAACGCCAAGACAGTGACGGGTAATCCAATTAAAAACATTGCAGGAAACCAATGGGTGATCTTTACAAACCCCTCATGAATCTTTCCTACTCTCACGCGTCCTCTTCCAAAGCCCTCCACCTGACTATAAAATTGCAAAAGGCTTGTCCGCCGTTTGTGATAAACATATGCATCAGGAATGAGCGCAACACGAAAGCCTTCCTTTCTCATCCGTATACTTAACTCAATATCTTCTGCGAGTCGATCGAATTTAAAACCGCCGGTCTTTTCAATCACCGCGCGACTTAATCCCATATTGAAGCTACGGGGTTGAAAACCCACCTCTTTGCCACCTCGGATTCCACCCGTCGTTAAAAAAGATGACATCGTAAAAGCCATGGCGCGTTGAAGCGTTGTAAATTTCTCATGTCCCTTATCCGGGCCACCCCACGCATCGAGTGGATGAACGGCAAGGTATTTTTCAACAGCTTCGAAATAGGTAGAAGGAATAATGCAATCAGAATCAAACACCACCATGAATTGCCCGCTTGCTTTCTCGAATCCGGCATTACGACTCGGCCCTGGTCCTGAATTCGATTTTAAAAAATAGGTGATCGGAAGAAGTGATGCGTATGTTGCAACAACCGAATCAGATGTAATATCTGAGCCGTCTTCTACAATGATTACTTCAAAATCCTTAACGGTCTGAGTGGTGAGACTCTGTAATAGTTCCTCCAACTCCTGGGGCCGGTTGTAGACTGGAACGATGACGGAGTATTTCGGGGGCATGAAATGCAAAAGTAAAAGGTTCCAGCAGATTTGTGTAGATTAAATTCCCGGTTAATTGTCTGGAAAACATGCACGGCAAACGAGCCATCAACTCAAAAAAAATACCGAACTTGATAGGCGTCTGACGCTCTCCAGACGTCTGACGCCTTGGGGATAAATCCGACCAAATCAGGCTCCAAAATAAACTAACTTGTACCTTGAAAAACTAAAACCCATGAAAACCATTCTCACTACAATCATCACTGTATTGATTAGCATCGCAACTTTCGCGCAACAGAACGACTATTTAAAAGACGTTGCTACCATTGATGCGACGATCACCGCATTATATGAAGTGATCTCCGGCGATCCAGGACAAGCTCGTGATTGGAATCGTTTCCGAAATCTATTTAAACCGGAAAGTCGACTCATCCCAACGCGCAAGACCAAAGAGGGTGAGCTGACTTTGGCTGCCATGTCACCAGCGGACTATATCACGATGTTCACATCCAGAATCTCCACTGGTTTTTTTGAAAAAGAGCTTTCACGAAAGACAGAAGCGTACGGAACCATCACACATGTATTCAGCACCTATGAAACCAAAGAAAAGAAAGATGGTCCGGTAACAAACAGGGGTATTAATAGTATTCAACTTTTTAATGATGGCAAGAGATATTACGTGATCAATATCTTCTGGTGCGCAGAGAGTATGGGATATCCGTTGCCGGAGAAGTATTTGAAATAAGGAGTACAATTCGGATCCGGGTCATAACCTCGGCACGCAAAGAGTATACCACTTTTGACGGTATCTCGATTTGAGACCTTGACCTTTTTAGAAAGTAATCCTGAATCGGTTATGGAATTCTCTTTCAGGAGGCATCCTATCAATAAAAATGCCTATGAAACCGATCACTACTATCCTTCTCATCTTTCTTATCCCACAAGCTTTCGCACAAACCTTTAAAGAAAAAGAACTAAAAACAGATATCAAAGAAGTTACTATTTTTCTCAACGGAGCTCAGATCTTTGAAACCGGCTCGGTTAATATTCCTTCAGGGAAATCCATTCTTAAAATAAAAGACCTCTCCCCCTATCTGGATGAAAAAAGTATTCAGGTAAAAGCGGAAGGGGATTTCACCATACTTTCCGTTAATCACAAATTCAATTATCTCAATGAGATCAAGCGGGATGAAAAAAGCGATAGCCTGCGAAAAATTACTGACGCTATTGAATTAATGATATCTTATGAGAATGCACGGCTTGATGTATTGAAAGAGAAGCAAAGCCTGTTAAATGAAAACAAGAACCTCGGTGGACAAAATTCAGGCGCAACAATTCTTCAGCTAAAGCAAGCCATTGACTTTTATGAATCGGAGATCACAAAAATCAGGGATGAAGAAATCAGAACGAGAAAAACAATTGAGGCTAAGAACAAAGGTCGCTCTAAGATTGAACTTCAACTCAAAGAACTGAATCAACAAAAATCCCTTCCAACAAGCGAGATTGAGATCAGGGTGAGCTCTGCCGCTCCACTCAATTCAAAATTTAAATTGACCTACCTCGTAGGAAATGCCGGATGGTATCCAAAGTACGATGTTCGCGTTCGCGATGTCAAAAGTCCGTTGGATCTGACTTATAAGGCCGAAGTGTTTCAGAATACAGGCGTCGACTGGAAGAATGTAAAGCTCAGATTCTCGAATGGTAATCCGAATCAAAGTGGAGTTGTTCCTGAGCTTACTCCATGGAATCTTAACTACGCGCGTTATACTAATTTTGACAAGTCATCAATTTATGGTTCAAGATCAGAAACCAATGGTACCGTAAGGGGCAGAGTGGTAAGTTCGGAAGACGGTACAGGGTTGCCGGGTGTGAATGTTTTAGTCAAGGGAACAACCATCGGAACCGTTACCGATGCTCAGGGAAACTATTCACTTACATTACCGAATGGTGCAGGTCAGCTTGTCTTCTCTTTCATTGGATTAGCAACTCAGGAAATCCAAATCAACAACCGAGTACAAATTGATGCAAGCCTGCAGGCTGATGTAATGCAGCTGAGTGAAGTAGTCACCTCAGGATACGCGTCAGATAACACCATGAGTGGTGCCGTGTCCGGGATAAGAATCCGGGGAGCTAGCTCTCTACACAAACAGCGAAGTTATTCTCAATCAATCATCACCACCGTCATCGAAAACCAAACCACCGTTGAGATTGAAGTGGCAACACCCTATTCCATCAAATCAAATGGTGAAAAATTACAAGTCGATCTTCGAAAATATGAGATAGACGCCCTTTACGAATACTATGCTATTCCAAAACTTGATAAAGATGCTTTCCTTATCGCGAGAATAATTAACTGGGATCAATACAATTTGCTCGAAGGAGAAGCTAACCTTTATTTTGAAGACGCCTTTGTTGGAAGATCCGTGCTGGACGCCAAGTCACTGCAAGACACGTTAAACATTTCACTGGGCCGCGATAAAAATATCGTAATCGGAAGACAGAAGAATGAACAATTTTCAAAACGTAGAAGTCTAGGAAGCAATATTTCAGAAACCAGAGGCTTTAAGATCACCATACGAAACAAAAAATCACAACCCATTAAGCTTACACTTTTTGATCAGATACCACTGTCAGTCATCAGTGATATCACCGTCAACCCGATCGAATTAACAAAAGGATTGTTTGACGAAAAGAGCGGTAAGGTCACCTGGGAACTGAACATTGATTTGCTACAGCAGAAGGAAATTAACTTACAGTATGAGGTGAAGTATCCCAAGCGGGAAAAAGTAATCCTGGAATAACGAGCTACCTTCAAGGTTCCCGCCGATTTGGGCTGATCGGAGCAGACAGCAGCGATCAAATGTTAGAAAATTAAAAGTCGAGTACGATTTTAAATAATACTATGACTGTGCTCTAATTGAGATGTCATTCTTGAATTTCGTAATTTAGGGATCTCATCACGCAGAAATAAGCTATCCATGAAGCCTGACGTTATCGATGAACTTCTCTCGTTGATGAAAATCGAACCCGATCCGGCAAGAAAGGATCAAAAGGTTGCGCAGTTCCTGAAAGACCCGATGTTCCAGCAATTTCAGTCCTTCGCTGACCAAACGGTTAGGATCCTCGATAACAAAACATTTACTTACTTATATATTAGTGAAAATGTAGAGCACCTTACAGGCTATACAGTCGACGAACTCAAAGGGGGAGGGCTCGTGCTTGCCTATAAGCTTACCCATCCTCTTGACTTAATGATGCTGCCGTGGCTTGCAATTCAGTGTCAATCGGCAATCAGTAAACTCTCTAAAGAAGAGCAGTTGCAATGCCGGCTTTCTTATGATCTCAGGATTAAGGCGAAATCGGGAAAATACATAAGAATCTTACAGCACATCTATAATCTTGCCATGGCTGATCGTGGTAAGGCAGCTGTACTGATGATCATCAGCACCGATATCAGTGCTTACAAAACATCAAAGCTCATGAACTACTCGCTTGCCGTCAATCGCAAGGGAGTGTTTGAGCCAATCCTACAGGGAGTACGACACCCGGAGCCGCCGGAGCTTTCCGACCGGGAACTGGAAATCCTTCGACTCACCGCTGATGGGCTCACTGAAAAAGTGATCGCTGAAAAGCTCTTCATCTCTCCTGAAACGGTAAAGGTTCATAGGAGAAACATGCTTTCAAAAACCAATATGAAGAATGCGGTTGAGCTTGTACGCTACGCTATGGCGAATAGCTGGATGTGAAAAAGTAGACCGTTTCCTGTTAATCGTAAATGGTCGAGCCTCCAAAACTACCGGGTTCAACTCCGATTAATCATTAACGATTAATCCTACGTTGTCATGTTGAGGTTTACGGCGATTAACAACTAAGCTTAGGCGGCGCGTGGGCGTCCACGAACGGAGCGACGCAAACCGGGCATGTGAGCTGGCAAGAGCGTTGGCATGTGGGTGGCTATGAGCGGGAAGATGCGCAGCGTTCGTGGTGCCTTTTTCTTTGGTTACTTTCTTTTGGGCTAACAAAAAAAAGTAACAATGTCAGGACGAAACCCACTTTGAACATCATTGCAACCAATGATTGAGCGCCGTTTGAATACATGACAAAGTAGGCTTAACTATTAACGATTAGCTTTTAACAATTTCCCAAAGAATACCTCTTTTGGGTTATTGACCCGGCGTCTTCCATGCCGCACATTTGTTACATCAAATTTCAACAGGACAAAAAAATCCATTATGATCACAGCAAAAGAGAAAGAAGTTTTGCATCTGCTTGCTTCAGGACTTTCTTCCAAAGAGATTGCCGGTAAGCTTGCCATCAGTTTTCACACCGTGGAAACTCACCGTAAAAATCTAAGGCACAAATTCGGTGCGCGAAATATCGCCGAAGTCATCACCAAAGCGTATGCTGTCCAACCATTTCATTTAATATGAAAGCTATAAAAGATTTTTCCCACTTGAGTTGCAAACCAAAGATCTTTTTTTGGATGAATCTACTAATGGTCATTTTCGTTACGATCATTGCCTGTGTGATCATTGGATTATAGGTTATATCATTTTGAATCCATTCACCTGGAGAACACTGAGTGGATGCACGCAAAGGTTCACGGAGTTCCCTGTATGCACTTCTCTGTGAACCTCTGAGGCCTCTGTGGTGAACGAATTCAAATAATAGCTGTAAATGAAGAGATAGTTCGAAAAACTTCAACAGTTAGCTCGTTCAAAATCTTTCCTATTTCCCTGACAATCTCTCTCATTTTTAATTTTTCATTCCTTCATTCTTCATTTTCTTTTATCTTTCGCCCTGATGGAAAACTTTGTCGTCTCTGCCCGCAAGTATCGCCCCCTTGGCTTCGAGGAGGTCGTTGGGCAGGATCACATCACTACGACACTTAAAAATGCCATTGACACCAGCAAACTTGCTCAGGCACTTTTGTTTTGCGGTCCACGCGGTGTAGGGAAAACGACCTG
>JBBRFP010000074.1:0-7768 GCA_038241465.1 Cytophagales bacterium
AAAACGATGCCTTCGACAATAAAAAAAAGTCAGGCTATTAACCTGACTTTTTTATTACATGAGATTTGGATTAGTTGGCTGGAGCAGCAACTTCGCCGTGAATTCTGAGAATAATCACTCCGCTTTCAACATTTGCCATGACGGTGACTGATTTATCAAACGCTCCAACCCCTGCGGCGTTATAAGTAGCCTTTACAAATCCAGTTCCGTTGGGAGGGATTGGTTGTTTCGTCCAGTCTGGCGTTGTACAACCACAAGAAGCCTGTACGTTGGTAATTACCATCGTTATCTTGCTCTTGTTGGTAAAAGTAAACTCGTGCGTGGCTGGCACGCCTTGCTTGATTTTACCAAAATCAAAATTCTGTGTTTCAAATACCGCAAGGGCAACGTCAGCTTTCGGAGCAGCAGTTGCAGTAGCAGTTTGGCTAAAGCCAGCGTTGGTGATGATGACCAAAGCCGTTAAAAAGATCAATTTCTTCATTTCTTGTATAGATTTAGGATAAAAATACTTTGTTCAGCCGAACGATACAAACATCGTATCAAAATCCGAGCCTATCTGTTAACGACCTTATAAAAGATGTTAACGACTTGTTAAACAGGACTCTGCAGGTGTAAATACGGATTACCTTTACAAAGTGAGCAGGGCAACACTACGTATTGTCATAATTCTTGCTGCGTTGAGCATCGGAGGGATCATCTTTACCCAAGTGTATTGGGTCCGGAAGGCATTTGACATCCGAGAAAATCAATTCAACAGAGATGTAACTTCGGCCTTGGGCAATGTGGCCCGTAAGATCTTTGAGATTAACAAAACACCATCATCTGCTAACAATCCAGTTACGCAGATTTCTACAAATTACTTTATCGTCCTGGTGAACGGGCCGATTGACGCAAGCGTTCTGGAATTTCTGCTGATCTCCGAGTTTGAGAAACGAAATATTACTTCTGAATTTGAATATGGTACCTATAACTGTACAGAAAAGTGCATGGTAGGAGGAAATTATATCGCCCCCAACAAAACGAGAATGATATCTCAGTTTCCTGAAACACCAAAGCTTAAAACCGATGGCTATTATTTTGCAGTACAGTTTCCGAGGTTGGAAGCTAATCTCTTAAGTCAAATGGGCATTTGGGGATTTTCATCTGCCGTAATGATGATGGTAATATCCTTTTTTGTTTATACGCTATTAGTCATCTTAAAACAAAGAAGGCTTTCCGAGGTGCAAAAGGACTTCATTAACAACATGACCCATGAGTTTAAAACTCCGATTTCAACAATCGCGATATCATCAGAAGTTCTAAAAGATCCTGGCATCATTAAAACCCCTGAGCGGCTGCTCAACTACGCTACTATTATCCAGACGGAGAATCAAAGGCTAAAGCAGCAAGTGGACCGGGTGTTACAAATGGCTCAGCTTGATAAGGAAACAATCGATCTAAACAAAGAAGCTATTAATCTCAATCACCTGGTAGCAGAAGTGGTAAAAAACGATGCGATCGCAATTGAAGCGTGTGAAGGAACAGTTATTCTAAATCTGGGTGCTGATCAAAGTGTTGTTAAAATTGACAAACTGCATTTCACAAATGTTGTTTACAATTTGTTGGACAATGCGATCAAATACAATCATAAGAAACCAGAAATAAAGATCAGCAGCCAAAATCAAAACGGTAAATTTATTTTAACGATCACTGACAATGGGATTGGCATTCCAATGGAAGAGCATAAGAAAATATTTCAGAAATTTTATCGGGTTCCAACCGGAAATATTCATGATGTGAAGGGATTTGGGCTTGGGCTAAATTATGTTAAACTAATCATTGAAAATCATGATGGAAAGATCTCTTTAGTCAGTGAAGCTGGCAATGGCAGTAGCTTTATTATCACTCTTCCCCTTTCAAAATAATATGAACGCAAAAATTCTTTTGGTTGAGGATGACCCTGGTCTTGGTTTTGTGATGAAGGATAATCTTGCCTTAAAAGGTTATGACGTCACTCTTTGTACAAACGGCGAGGAGGGTCACAAAACATTTGATCAGCATGTTTTTGATCTGTGCATTTTAGACGTAATGATGCCAAAGAAGGATGGTTTTTCGTTGGCACAAAGTATCAGAGAAACCAATAAGCAAGTTCCAATCTTATTCGTAACTGCCAAATCAATGCTGGAAGATAAGCTTGCGGGGTTTTCCGCCGGTGGGGACGATTACATAATAAAACCGTTCAGCATGGAGGAATTGGCTGCGCGCATTGAAGTTTTTTTACGTCGTTCGGTTCAGCAACCTGTTCCTGATCAGGTCTTCTCACTTGGTCAGTACTCTTTTGATTCAGCCAACCTGGAATTGACCAACGGATCAACTTCAAAAACATTAACTCAAAAAGAAGCCGATGTTCTGAAAATGCTTTGTCTCAATAAAGACCACGTCTTAAAACGCGAAGATATTCTGAAAAACGTTTGGGGAGATGACGACTACTTTATGGGTCGCAGCCTGGACGTGTTTATTTCAAAGTTGCGGAAGTATTTGAAAGAAGATCCAGCGGTAGAGATCGCGAATTATCATGGAGTAGGGTTCCGATTGGAGATTAGGGAATAGTTGCAGGGAGAAGAACAATTGCGCAAGTCTCCCTGAGAATTCAAACAAGCGCTCACTGCTCACCACTTACTTCACGCTGCGGTGCCCGGGTTTCTCTTTTGCTTCCGGAATACAACTCATACTCAAACAGCCTGCAATCAATCTGACTGGTATAGAATTCTATTTTCTTACTCGCCTTTAAGCCGATCTTTTTCGCGAGATCCATGTTACCGGTAAAAATATAGCCTGTATATCCTTGACATTTCTTTTTTAAAAAATCACCAATACGAGCATACGTGCCTTCCAACTCAGAAATCTCTCCAAGTCGTTCGCCGTATTCAGGATTGAAATAAACCACGCCGGGAGCAGCAGGCATTATAGTGGATTCAAAATCACACACAGCAAACTCAATCAGTTTATCGACACCTGCTTCTTCTGCATTTATTTTAGAAACATAAATCGCGTCTTCGCTTAAATCAGTAGCGACCACTTTTAATCCCGGCACTTCAAGGATCTCTTCCTCCAGTTTTTTGTATTCTGATTCATACATGGATTTCTCATACCCCTGCACGTGCATGAATGAATAATTATTCCGGTACAATCCTGGCCTACGATGAGTAGCGATCAACAATGCTTCAATAGCAATAGTTGATGACCCGCACATCGGATTTACAAAAGCGCTTTTCTGATCCCATTTTGAGGCGAAGATCGTCGCTGCAGCAAGGGCTTCCAGCATCGGTGCCTTACCGGGAATTTTTCTGTAACCGTGTTTCGCAAGAGTATGTCCGGATGTATCCAGGAATATTTCTGCGTCTTCTTCTTTCCAGTATAAATTAATAACCGTGCAATCAAGTTCCGGGCCTGAATCGGGGCGCTTGCTGGTTTCCCTGCGAACCCGATCGGCGATGGCATCCTTAACCTTCACATTCATAAACAAATCGCTATTAACCGTGAAGTTATCTACGTTGCTGGTGACAGAAATATAACCGTCTTCGGGAATGATCGTCTCCCATGGATAATATAAGAGCTTCGTATAAACCTCTTCAGGATTGGTGGCTTTAAATTTTTCAAGTGAGAACAACACCTGGCTTGCACACCTCAGATTCAGGTTCAATCGGATACAATCCTGCATTGTTCCTCTCAATTCCACACCGGTAGTAAACACGCGCTCAGGAGTAAACCCTAATTCCTCCACCTCCTGCTTTAAATAGCTTGAAAGGCGCTTTTTACACGTAACGATAATGGGACTGGATTTTTGGAAGAGATTCAACGGGTGAGTGATTTTGCTACAAAGATGTCAATTAAACATTTCTTTCAGGACCTGGACAGATTTTATCTCTCCAAAATTATCAATGTGAGTTGCATAAAATCTAAGCAGCGCGTCCAGTAAATTCTTTCTTGAGGAATAATTCATTGATATCGGAGTATCGTAATCCGATTTGAGCAACTTACCCAGGATATCTTCCTCCTCCTTATTTAGTAGCCAAATCCCCAGCACCTCCTCGATTGTTTGCGGTCCGAAACCAAGATAGCGACTGAGCTTTAACAAAAAGACCAAGTGAAAATTTTCCGGCGACTGGACACGGTCCAATGATATCAATGAGCCTATTAAAAATTCTGAAATTTCTTCTGCATGACTCTGATCTTTTACAGCTTTATTCACAAATTCATTCAGGAACATTGCGATAGCCGACTTACGGATATCGGTATGAATGGTTTTATAGGCATAAAAACATTTGACCTCTTTGATACGAAGGATGTCAGCATTCTCACGGTGATACACAACCAAATCAAGCAACGTTAATGGTTGGAACAATGCAATTTTATTTTTGGCTGATTTGGTGCGTACACCATTTACAATATAACTCTGAAGTCCGAACAGCTCAGTGAAGATGCTTACAATGATAGAAGTCTCTCCATATTTCGTAAAGCGAAAAACAATGCCTTTAGTCTTGTGTAACATGAGAAGTTGAAAGATTAAAGACGGAAGACAAAAGCTTGATCACCAACATTCGTATTGTACTCATCATAATGAAAGTACACAACACATTCTACAATTCGATTTTTACAAAGTTACTACACTACTCGTTGCGTTTTCGGCCCTTCATTCCTTCAACAAACGCCTTCCGGCTCCGCGCTTCATACTTGTCTTTTTCTCCTAGAACTACCTGAGCTTCATTGTCTGTCAACCGGAATGAGAAAGAAGCAAGCTCACCCGTCTGTGCACATATTGCATGAACCTTTGTGACAAATTCGGCAATCGCCAATAATTTCGGCATCGGACCGAAGGGCATACCTTCATAATCCATGTCAAGACCAGCAACTATTACCCGCTTACCTGAATTGGCAAGATGATTACAAACTTCTACAATTGCGTCATCAAAGAACTGTGCCTCATCAATACCTACAACATCACAGTCACCCGCCAGCAATAAAATATCATTAGCAAAATTAACAGGCGTTGACCGAATCTCCCTGGAAGCGTGGGACACGATCTTCTCATCATGGTAACGTTTATCAACGGAGGGTTTAAATATTTCGACCCGCTGCCTGGCAATCAGGGCGCGGTTTAGTCTGCGGATAAGTTCTTCGGTCTTCCCGGAAAACATGCAGCCGCAGACGACTTCGATCCAGCCTGCGCGACCGTCTGGCTCCTTTCTCCCTAATTGAGGTTCGATAAACATGGATGCAAGTTAAACCTCCGGACAATCTTTCCATCAGATCGACTGGAAAGTCTGCGATCCCTGTTTGCTCTTATCTGTATCGCATTTGACACACTAGCAAAATCAGCGGGAAATGTACTTAACTTTGATTCGATCATGAGCATCCAATTGTCCTCACGCTTGCCGGAAACCGGCACCTCCATTTTTACCGTCATGTCGCGCATGGCTGCTGAGCATGGGGCTATTAACCTTTCACAGGGATTTCCAGACTTTCCTGTATCGGCAACGTTGATTGACCTAATCCATAAAAGCATGTTGGCTGGTCATAATCAATACGCACCCATGCCGGGACTTCCTGCACTGAAAAATATCATTGCCGAAATTGTACAAGAAACGTACCAGCGATCGACTGATGGTGAATCCGAAATCATTGTCACGGCCGGAGGTACGGAAGCACTTTTTTCAAGTATTGCTGCATTGGTTCAACCCAGTGATGAAGTAATTCTTTTCGATCCTTCTTATGATTCGTATGATCCGGCTATTCGGCTTAGTGGCGGCATCCCTATTCACCTAAATTTAAATTCATCAGATTTTTCTATCGACTGGGACATCGTCAAGAAAAGAATCAATTCAAGAACCAAGATGATCATGATCAATACACCGCATAACCCGAGCGGATCGATATTGAAAGAACATGACATGAAAATACTTGAAGAGATCGTGCTAAAATACGGACTAATCGTTTTAAGCGATGAGGTTTATGAACGACTTATCTATGATAATCATCTACATCAAAGTGTTTTAAGGTTTCCCGGACTAGCATCACAAAGCATTGCGGTTTTTTCTTTCGGAAAAACCTTTCACGCGACGGGCTGGAAAGTCGGATATACTGTGGCCCCGGATTATCTGACAAAAGAAATTCGCAAAGCCCATCAATTCATAACTTTTAGTGTCAATACACCCATCCAGGTAGCGCTTTCTGAATACATGAAAGACCGCGAAAATTTTATTCATCTAGGAGAATTCTTTCAGAAAAAGCGTGACTTCTTTCTTGAGCAGATCAAAGGTTCATTGTTCGAGGCTCTCCCGTGCTATGGAAGTTATTTCCAGGTATTGTCGTACAGGAAGATTTCAGATAAACCCGACGTAGCAATGGCAGAATGGATGACGAAGGAGCATAAACTTGCTTCTATTCCTATTTCTGTTTTTTATAAAGATAAAAGCGACAACAAACTCCTTAGATTCTGCTTCGCCAAGAGTGAAGAGACTTTGATGCAAGCCGGTGAAATACTTAGACGAGTTGGTAACCGTAATCAGTAATCAGATAAATTGATTTTATCCTGAGAATACTGATCACAGATTCCAATTCTATTTCCGTTTACTGAATACGTTTTAAACCATGCAAGACCTTTCTATTACTCTCATCCAATCCAACCTTTACTGGGAAAACCCAGTTGCAAATCTCGCTATGTTCGAAGAGAAGATCTGGAAGATAGGCAAGACAGATGTCGTCATACTCCCAGAGATGTTTTCTACAGGGTTTTCAATGAACGCCTCCACTTTGGGGGAAATGATCAATCAAAATACATTCAAGTGGATGAAGCAGATGGCTAAGCAAACTAACTGTCTCATCATCGGGAGCTTTATTGCAAAAGAGCAGGGCGGCTATTTCAACAGGCTTATCTGGATGGAGCCAGGTGGCGAATACAAAGCCTACGACAAACGACACTTGTTCCGCATGGGCGAGGAAAATGCCGTTTACTCAGCGGGCACAACCAGGCTTATTGCCTCTTACAAGGGTTGGAATATTTGCCCGATGGTCTGTTATGACCTCCGTTTTCCGGTCTGGAGTCGAAACAGGTGGGATAAGGCAACGAACCGGATGGAATATGACGTGCTTATTTATGTCGCTAATTGGCCCGAAGCCCGCGTTTTTGCCTGGGATACGTTGTTGAAAGCGCGAGCCATAGAAAATCTGTCGTACGTTGTAGGGGTTAACCGCACCGGAAAGGACGGAAAAGAAATTCCCTACAGTGGTCATTCCGCTGCTATTGGCCCTAAAGGGGAAATCCTCTGCGAAAGTGGGGGATTAGAATGTATCCAAACGATAACTCTGAGCGGGCAAGGCCTTCTCGACTATCGATCCAAATTCCCAGCGTATCTCGACGCTGATAATTTCAGTTTGTAGTTCAATTGAAAATCTGCATAAATCTGCCCGCATTCAGATCACCGGGAATCTGCGGGAACAAATTCCTCTTACTTTTGCAGCTTAATTTTTCCCATGTCCAAGCGCAAAATCTCCAAAGCATTAATTTCTGTTTTCTATAAAGACAATCTCGAGCCGATTATCCAAACTCTGGCGGAACAGGGTGTTGAGTTTGTTTCCACGGGAGGTACGCAGGACTTCATTGAAAAGCTTGGCCATAAAGTTACACCAGTTGAAAAGCTAACTGGGTTCCCTTCTATTTTTGGTGGTCGCGTAAAGACGCTGCACCCTGCTGTGTTCGGCGGAATCTTATATCGACGTGAAGATTCTG
>JBBRFP010000075.1:0-7698 GCA_038241465.1 Cytophagales bacterium
TATTATGCTAGACAACATGGAGACGAAGGAGATGAAGGAGGCCGTGCAAATTGTTAACGGTAAGTTTATAACAGAAGCAAGTGGAGGTATAACGGAAGCTACGTTACGACAGGTTGCCGAGACAGGAGTGGATTGCATATCGATAGGAGCGCTTACCCATTCTGTGAACAGCCTGGATCTAAGTTTGAAAGTCATTAAGTAAAACGAGCCTCGTGCCCGACCTGCCAGCAATTCTAAATTTTCAAATTGCATCATTTTCAAATTGATTAACTTTGCGGCCCATTAGGATTTAATTATGATCATCAAGACGAAAAATTATCGCTTAGACAAGCAGGAATACATAAAAATGGCCCTCAAAAGTATTCTCCTAAAGATGTGGTGGGCAATCCCGATCGCCGTGGGTATCTGCCTCCTGTATTTATGGATACCAAGCATTTGGTGGATTATTGGCGGCGTCTTGGCGTATGGATTATTTGTTCTTTTTTGGCTGATCCAGTTTTATGGCGTTACCCAGCTGGAGCAGGGCAAGATGCTTTTTGAAAGGTTTTCTTATGAGATCAATAGTCAGCAAATATTAATGAAGCTCAACGCCAGAGAAGGTATGCCATTGAAGTGGGATCAGATTCAACGCGTTGAACTGGGTAAAGATTATTTTCTATTGTTTGTTAACAAGGCGCAGCTTATTCACTTGCCTTTCAAGATATTCAACACCGAAAATGAACGGAAATTTCTGACGAGTATACTCCGAACAAAAGGTCTCATTAAGGCTTGATTTCCGTCTGACGCATTCGGATATTTAATATATGATGAACGCGGAGTATCCTGAAAAGAAGAAGAAATTTTATACTCCGACTCAGGCTTTCGAAAAAATTTCAAGCTATTGCGCTTATCAGGAGCGGTCGCACAAAGAGGTTCGTAATAAATTATACGAATATGGATTGTATCGTGGGGATGTGGAAGAGATTCTTTCACGCCTTATCACCGATGGATTTTTAAACGAAGAGCGGTTTGCTAAAGCATTTGCAGGTGGAAAATTCCGCATCAAAAAATGGGGCAGAAATAAAATTGTGAATGAACTCGAATCCCTCGGAATCACATCGAAATGCATTCAAAAGGGTTTGGCTGAAATTGAAAGCGCTGATTACAACAAAACTCTACGGAACTTGTTAAAAAAGAAGCTGGAGCTTACTTCAGAAGAGAATATTTTCAAAAAGCGAGATAAAGTTGGCCGATTTGCTATCGGAAAGGGCTACGAGTCTGAACTGGTCTGGGGGCTGTTAAAAGAACTCACTGCTTAATACTCAAATGTAAGCCCTGCGACAAAACAATTCAGTAATCCGTCCGAACTTCGCGCTTTATACGTATAACGCTTCAACTCCTGAATTATGAAGATTATTACATCTCTATTCGCGATGGTCATTGTGACGACGATCGCATTTGGACAAACCGATGACATTCGAAAAAAGAATTTCAATGTCAGCAAGAATATTGCAATTGAGGGTTATGATCCCGTCAGCTATTTTGACAATAAGCCTGTTGAAGGTAAATCTGAACTGAGAACAGAGCACCGCGGAATCATATATCTTTTTTCATCAGCCAGTAATCTCAATAAATTCAAGACAGCCCCGGAAAAGTATGAGCCATCCTATGGTGGGTGGTGCGCCTATGCAATGGGAAATTCTGGTGAAAAGGTCGAGGTCGATCCTGAGACGTACAAGATTCTAGATGGTAAACTTTTTCTTTTTTATAATTCATGGGGTAACAATACCCTCAAGACATGGAATAAGAATGAGGCAATGTTCCACACCAAGGCAGATCAAAACTGGAAAAAGTTCATACCCTAAAACCGGCCACCCCCCTTATTCGTAAATAGTTTAAAATTCAATTAAATTTGCTCCCATGCAGCTTTTAAATGCTTGTATTTCTATTCTCAATCAACTGGAAGGCACAATCCGACAATTAAATGAAAAGGATTTTTCCAAGCCTTCATCGGCGTTAGGCAAGTCCACCATTGGGCAGCACACACGGCATACACTTGAATTTTTTCTTTGTCTCGAAAAAGGGTTTCAGAAAGGAATTGTTAACTATGATAAGCGCTCTCACGACAAACTTATCGAAACAGATAAATTCATTGCGCTTGAGGCGATTAATCAGATTCGTGGATTTATTATAACTAAAAAGCAGGATCACCCCCTGAAACTTGAAGTTGGATATGAACGAGACAGTGAAGACTGCCTTACGATTGAGACAAATTACTTCCGGGAACTTACCTATAACATTGAACACGCGGTTCATCACATGGCCATCATGAAAATTGGACTACGCGAAGTAGCTCCTTACGTTGATTTCGCTTCAGATTTTGGAGTGGCCGTTAGCACCATCCGTCATCAGGACTCATTGGTGACCTCTCATTGAGGAGCCAGAATGAATTTCTTTTCAGGAATTTTTACTAGAAATTTTTTTATCAAATTCAGGAGTTGGGAGTACTGGCCGTTTGGCATACTTCAGGCTCCAATATTCCCATACTGGCTTTGGCTTTCGCTGAAGGCACGATCGTTGGTTTATTTCTCAGCTTCCAATCCGGGTATCCTTATGGGTGGGATGTTTGGAGAATCGAAATTCCAGGTGCTTGAGTTAGTACCCACGCATTGCAAGCCTAATACTATACTGATACAACAGCCCTCAACTGCTCCAGGTGTTGTTCAACAATTGAAAGATAGCAATTTGAAATTGCCACTGATTTTTAAGCCCGATCTCGGGGAGCGGGGTTGGATGGTGCGAAAAATAGAAACACTGGCAGATATTGAACAGTATCTTTTGGAAATTAAGATTGATTTCCTTGCTCAGGAGCTGGTTGAGTTGCCGCTTGAGTTTGGTGTTTTTTACGTGCGTTATCCAAGTGAGTCCTCGGGTAAAGTCACTTCGATTGTCGGCAAGGAGATGCTATTTGTAAAGGGTGACGGTCTAAAAACGCTAAAAGAATTAATTTTAGAAAAAGATAGGGCGAGATTGCAGTGGGACAAATTGAAAGTAGTTTATCAGAAGGAATTGAATCAAATTGTAGCAGCTGAGGAAAAAATTGAATTGATTTCTATCGGTAATCATTGTCTTGGCACTAAATTTTTAAATAGAAACGGATTGATTACAGATCGGCTTTCCGCTTCATTTGATGCGATCAGCAAGCAAATCGACGGCTTTTATTTTGGAAGATTTGATTTGCGGACAGCATCCATCGAAGACCTTGAAAGCGGAAATGTAAAAATAGTGGAGCTCAATGGATGTGGGGCTGAACCGGCACATATTTATGATCCTCAATTTTCTTTCATCCGGGCAGTTGGAGTACTATGGAGGCATTGGAGTGATATTTATAAGATCAGTAGAGAGAATCATCAGAGGGGTGTTGCGTATATTTCATTTCAGGAAGCGAGGGCTATTTATAAAAAATTCAACGCATTGACGACACCTTCTTAAATCATGGCTTACGTTTCCGCATTTTTCCTTGGATTCATTTTCAGCTTTGTCGGCTCTATTCCACCCGGGACTCTAAATCTCACAGTATTACAATTAGGTCTTGAAAAGAAAATAAAAATTGCACTTCGTTTTTCTTTAGCTGTTGCGATCGTTGAGTATCCATATGCATGGATTGGTGTTCATTTTGAGTACCTCATTTCCGACTCTCCCGTAATTATTCAGCATTTTGAATTAATTGCTGCAACAGTGATGCTTGCCCTTGCAGCCTATAACCTCTTCCCCTCCAAAAAGGAACCAACTGGATTTGCAAAGAAATTTGTTGAGAGTGGATTTAGAAGGGGCTTCATCTTAAGCATTCTCAATCCGATGGCAATTCCTTACTGGATGGCATTTACTGCCTATATGAAATTACACGGCTGGATAGAATTGTCAACGCCCGCGATGCTCCATATTTACGTCTTTGGTACAGCGATGGGAGCGATGGCATTGTTATCGCTGCTGATATTTTTTGCGAATAGGCTGGCGCCGTATGTTCAAGGCAGCAAATGGGTCAAAATTATTCCGGGCCTGGTATTACTTACGCTGGGCCTATATGCGCTCTATAGATACTTTTTTGAATAATTTATTTAAGCCGGATCGTTTCTTTATACCGATGACAATCGACAAGATGGTCATTCACCAAGCCACACGCCTGCATGTGCGCGTAGATTACCGTACTGCCAACAAATTTAAATCCCCGCTTAAGTAGATCTTTGCTTAAGGCATCGGATTCTTTCGTCGTTGCTCTTACGTCGCCCATTTGCTTTGGTTTATTGATAATAGTTTTTCCGTTAACGAAATTCCAGATGTAATTATCAAAACTCCCAAATTCCTTTTGTACCTCCAGAAATCGCTTTGCATTATTAATCGTGGACACGACTTTTAATCTATTGCGGACGATTGCAGGATCCAATAGTATCTTTTCGATTTGTGCTTGTGTGAAGCGGGCAACCTTTGCCGGCTCAAAATCTGAGAAGTTTTTTCTGTAACCTTCTCTTTTATTGAGAATCGTCGACCAGCTTAAGCCTGCCTGGGCTCCCTCCAGGATAAGAAACTCGAAATGTTTCCTGTCGTCGTGTACCGGCACGCCCCATTCCTCATCGTGATAACGGATGTATTTTTCAAAACCAAGGCACCAGGGGCAACGAAATTTATTGGTCATACACGCACGTTATTTAAAAACACCGCTTTGGGCATTTCAAAAAAAATTCTAAACACATAGATTTCCAGGACTCACAGTGAAACACTATCTACGTTTACTACCCGGTCTGGGTTTAGCTAATCACCCGGTGGCCTTAGTGTGCCAAAAAATTTAATCGAAGGTGTCGTATTCTTCCAAAATATCCAAGCTAGAAATTCAATGTAACGACTTATCTTCGAGCAAAAATGAACCTATGAGAAACATCTCAATTCTCTTTTTAATGATGGCTTCAATTACATGCGCTTTTGCGCAAAATATTGATGTTGAGAAAAAATTGAAAGACCTGGGTATTGCACTCCCTGCCTCTCCAAAGCCCATTGCAAACTATGTAAAAGCTGTCCGCTCCGGCAATCTTGTTTTCCTTTCGGGGCACGGGCCCTCCAATCCGGACGGGACAAACATTACTGGAAAGGTTGGAAAGGATCTTACCGTGGAACAAGGTTATGATGCTGCTAAATCCGTAGGCCTTAACCTATTAGCATCGCTAAAAGCTGAAATCGGTGATTTGAATAAAGTAAAACGAATCGTAAAAGTTCTTGGGATGGTGAACTGCACAGAAAGCTTCACAGAGCAGCCCAAAGTAATCAATGGATTTTCTGACCTGATGGTTGCAATCTTTGGAGAGAAAGGCAAGCATGCGCGCTCCGCGGTTGGTATGTATGCATTACCAATGAACATTTCTGTTGAAATTGAAATGATTGTCGAGGTCGAGAACTAATATTCTATAGTAAAGAACATCAACCCTGATCCCTTGTACTACACTCGCCTCAAGGTAACATGTCATCCAGACTTTTCTGAAATCCTATTGGCAGAGGTGGCTGAGGCTGGCTTTGATACGTTCATGGAAAATGAAAATGGTTTTGAGGCATATACAGAAGAAAAAAAAGCTGATTTGGTTTTGGTTGAAAGAATAAAAGAAAAATATCAGCATGTTCAGCCATTAATACTCTTTCAGGATAAAGTCCATAAGCAGAACTGGAATGAAGAATGGGAAAAGAATGTTGATCCGGTTGTAGTTGATGGCGCATGCCTTATCCGTGCTGAGTTTCATAAAATCGAAAAAAAATATCCCTATGAAATAATAATCACTCCAAAAATGTCTTTTGGTACAGGGCATCATCAAACAACCTACCTCATGATCAAGAGCCAACTCCAGATTGATCATACAGACAGAAAAGTGATGGATGCTGGATGTGGTACCGCAATCCTGTCAGTAATGGCCTCGAAACGCGGAGCAACAAGTATTGAAGCATTTGATATTGATGATTGGAGTATTGAAAACGGCGAGGATAATGCTCGTCTCAACGGAGTTGCGAACATTAATATCCGCCAGGGAACAATCCGTGATTTTGTGTGGGGTGAAAAGTTTGATATTATTCTGGCGAACATCAATAAAAATGTATTGCTAGACGAGATCGGTACTTATTCAAATAATCTTGTTCTGGACGGACTGTTGTTACTAAGTGGATTTTACACCCACGATATTGCCGACTTGTTACGTGAAGCTGAAAAGCACGGTTTTGAATATCAGCGCCAGGACGAGCGGGAAACGTGGGCATCGCTTTTCCTAAAGAAAACAACTTGAAATTTGGCCGTTCGCCCAATGATTTGCCGCCCTGACCGTTATAGCAATGCCCCGAAACAGGGTTAATCCAAATAATTTTACGAATTTCAAGGTTTGACCGCGTGAAAAACGTTTTTCTACTCTTTCTGAGCCTGTGGATTTCTTCCTCTGCCCTTCAAGCGCAGACGAAGGAGGTACATAAACTGTCTTTTCAGGACAGTGTCAGGGTGATAATGGAGAACAACACCAGCACTGAAGCTACTGCAGTAGGCGCCGCCTTCGCGACAAGCTGGCAAAAGCTGACACTCGATCAGCAGGATCTGATCATGCGACTGTCGACGGTGTTGCACAAGAAGAGATATAAACCTTTCCCCCTCTATTCTGATTTTTACGGCTCAATCGGTTTTGCTGTTGAAATTGAGCATGCCGACACTGAGCGGTTGACGGCCTTCTTAAAAGTAGCTACTCAAGTAATTGAAAAACAAAATGGTCCCAAGACCTCAGCCTTTTTTCATTACACCCGTGATTTCTTTGAGTACCACGCATTGCATTATGAGAAGTCATATCGACTGAATATTAGGGATGATGAATACTCCTTCGATTATATTAACGAACCAGCAGCGGAAGTTCAGGATACAACGAAGGCTACTGATAAATTCAATCAGTGGGACAAAAACAATCCAAGCCAGGATAATAACACGGTTTGGAAAGATGAAGACACAACAAAAGTTGCAGAATCAATGCCGTCATGGCTGCAGCCCACACCGCAGCCTGTTCTTTCCGGGCCTGTCTTAAAATTCGAAACGGTCACGTTTAACATAGCAACGCCTTATGATTCAGCAGTCTTAAAGAATACCCATGGCTCTGTCTCATTGCTCGATGGAACATTTGTGGGAGAGAAAGGATCTTTCGGATGGAATCCTGCGGGCCTTAGTTCGGATTCCGTTCATTTCGAATTCAAGGAGTTTAATTTTAATGTAAACAAGCCAAACATAAAGGCGGAGCATGGAAAACTTGTTTACGTTGGAAAGGTTGCAAACAAAGTAGACGGAATATTTGAATTTAAAAGTGTTCGTCACAAGGACGAAGCGTCAGCAGTCTTCCCTCGATTCATGTCCTTTCAAAGTAATATTGCCATTCTTGGAATGAGCACTGATAAAATGAAATACACCGGTGGCTTTGCTCTCAATGGTCATCATATCTACAGCTCGTCGGTAAATGGAGACTATTCAAAACTAGAAGTAACAGAAGGATCCGACAGGAGATTTATTGCCAGATCAAGATTGTTTGAATTTGGGGACTCGGTTATAACTGCGGGTCAGGCAATGATCCAGATTTATCAGGATAATGATTCTATTTTCCATCCTGGTGTTCAGCTTCGATACGAATACGGCAAAGAACGACTTTCACTTCAGAGGGTAAA
>JBBRFP010000076.1:0-7682 GCA_038241465.1 Cytophagales bacterium
TGTCGCCAATCATGATCAGTTTTTTCTTCGCACGGGTCATGGCAACGTTGGTCCTTCTGATATCACTGAGAAACCCTACTTCACCTTTATCATTGCTTCGCACGAAACTGATAACAATTACATCGCGTTCCTGTCCTTGAAAGGCATCGACCGTATTGATGGTAACTAATTTATTAAGTGGCTCCATTATACCTGAACTTTCTGCCAGCTTATGCAAGTAGTCAACCTGCGCACGATACGGTGTAATAATTCCCATCGTGATAGACTGCTCGATCCATGCCTCCAGCCCAACTTCTTCCACCAGTTTTTCTGTAAGATGAATTAGCAGTTGCGCTTCTTCGGCATTAAACCGGCTTAATGTTTCCGGATCCTGTTCCTCTGAAAAGCCGCATCCCGCGGTGTCAATAAACTCCACTGGTTGCTGGTGAAGCAATAATTCATGTTTCACAGATTCATGGGCAATCAATTCGTCGTTGTAGAAGTAGTGCGAAGAAAATTCAAAACTGCTTTTATTGATGAAGCCGCGCAAGCACTTGAACCCGCGTGCTGGATCCCAATTTTAAAATCACAACGCGTAATATTTGCGGGTGATCATTGTCAACTCCCTCCGACCATCAAATCAACGGATGCGGCAAAGAAAGGCCTATCGAAAACACTTTTTGAAAAAGGGATTCAAAAACATCCTGAGCGATCAACCATGCTGCAGGTGCAGTATCGCATGCATCAGCACATCATGGAATTCTCGTCCCACTACTTCTACCATGACGAATTGATTGCCCATGAATCTGTGAAGCATGAATTGTTGCTTCACCAGCAGCCAGTGGAGTTTGTTGACACGGCGGGATGCGGTTTTTCAGAGGAACAGGATCCGGAAACATTAAGCCGGTTTAATGCCGAAGAAGCGCAATTGCTAATTCATCTTACAGAAAAACTAGTAGAGGAAGTTGGGCTGGAGGCATGGATCGAGCAGTCTATCACGATGGGAATTATTACACCCTATCGTGCGCAGGTTGACTACTTGCATAAGCTGGCAGAGAGTTCGGCGACACTGGAGCCTCTTAATAAACTAGTTACGATCAACACGGTTGATGCCTTTCAGGGACAGGAGCGGGATGTAATTATCATAAGCTTTGTTCGAAGCAATGACAAAGGCGAAGTAGGATTTCTTAGTGACATCAGAAGGACCAACGTGGCCATGACCCGTGCCAAGAAAAAACTGATCATGATTGGAGACAGTGCTACACTTGCGTCACATCCATTTTATGTTGAGCTGTTAGATTTTGTACAGAAGGGGGAGTTTTATCGTAGTGCTTTCGAAATGAAGTAAGTTCAGAGTTCAGAGTTCAGAGTTCAGAGTTGGCTGCCGCAAGCGAACCTTGAACTTAGAATTTACAATCAGAAACTTTTATCTTTAAAGAACGATGGTTAGTGAAAGAATTCTCGCATTTTATAAACAACTCAAGATCGTCTCGAAGCTTCCAAAAGGCGTGCAAGTACTGAATCCTTATCTCGATGAGTATACGTCTGGCTTGTGTGAGAAATTCTACACGAAATACTACAATGACAACAACCAACGCACCTTACTTCTGGGAATAAACCCCGGCAGGTTTGGTTCGGGTACTACAGGGATCTCGTTCACTGATCCCGTCAAGCTGGAAAAGATCTGTGGCATTGAAAACACACTGCTAAAAAAGACAGAGTTGTCCGCCGACTTTATTTACACAATGATCCATGCGTATGGAGGACTGGAAAAATTCTATCAGTCATTCTTCTTTTCGTCGGTTTCACCCCTAGGATTCACAAAAGAAAATAAAAACATCAACTATTACGATGACAAAAAACTCGAGAAAGCGATCACGCCATTTGCAGTGGACTCCATCTCGAAGCTAATCGCAATCGGAATGAATACGGAAAAATGCTTTTGCATTGGCGAAGGCGAGAATTATAAGTTCCTGAAAAAAATGAATGATCAACATAAGTGGTTTGAAGAGATTGTTCCATTGGCGCATCCAAGGTTTGTGATGCAGTATCGGAGGAAGTTCTTGAGAGGGTATGTTGAAGGGTACCTCGAGCAACTACGGAGCTAATAGTAAAATGTAAAAAGTGAAATGTCGAGTTTCCCAGGTAGGAAGTGGCGCACTTATATCAAAACTGTCAGGAAAACAGGTAGCTAACTGATTCCGATGCTGAACATTTGGAACGCAACATTGAATAAAAAGTGCCTTGGATTGTAATTATATTTTGAATGAAAAACTCATCGAACTTCTTGATCGTATAACTATGCGGCAACATGCTGAACTCCATAATTATAAAAGCCAGTTCGTTTTGCTACAAACAAAAACCCGATCAAACCGAAAGTCTAGGTTAATTGACAGCTTCACTTTTCACATTTCACTTTTTACATTATTCAAGTAAGCGTCAACAATTAGGATGGGACTACGCGCGCTTCCTCACCCCCCTCACCGCCACAGCCGTCCACGGATCTTCCGGCCACGAATGTTTTGGATATCGCATACGCAGTTCTTTACGAACATCATGATAGGTTGTCTCCCAAAAACTTTTCAGATCCTGTGTCACCTGAACGGGTTTATAGCCCGGTGATAGCAGATGCAATAACACCTTTAATCTTGAAGCATTGACTGTCGGAGTTTCAAGCAATCCGAACATTTCTTGTAATCGAACTTCCATTACGGGAGGACGCCCATCAGAAAAATACTGTAACGTAATATTTGAATCACTTGGAACCCTTATCCTCACCGGTGCCAATGCATCAAGTTTAGTTTGCATATCCCAGGAAAGTAAGGCAAATAAAATTGATTTAATGTCCAACTTCTGAAGTTCGGATTGCTTGTAAAGTGAAGCAAGGTAGGGCTCTAGCCAAGTCTCCAATGAGTCCAGCAAGTATTCGTCACTCATATCAGGCCAATGCTCTTCGGGTCTCCATTTCTTTACGCTCAAGATTCTTGCCTGAAATGATTCGCATTCGTCATCCCAGCTGAGGAACTTTAATCCCTTTTCTCTTATCACTTCAAACAATACACGATTTTTTTTCTCCGCGCTCAATTTTGAGATTGACTTTGTGCTCAATAAGAGGGTTCCAACTCGTCTTTCAACAACACCCACAATCATCGCACGTTCTTCGTCCCAGCGCACAACCTCGGCTTCAACCGCCTGGTCCAAAAGATCATGTTCGCTTAACGGAGCAGCCAAAAAGATCTTTCCTTCTTTCAAACCTGCATCCAACTGAGTAACACACAGCCATTCCTCATGAATCAACGGATCATGGGCCGGTAGTCTTGCCACACGTCCATTCGCCAGCGTGAAGTAATCACTTTGCTTACCTTGCTGACGCGCAACACGTTCGGGATAGGCAGCCAGCAATAACCTACCTGCCTGATAGTTCTCCGGGTGAGTATTGTCCACGGCAACATCCAGGGTTTTTCTCCAACTAGCCGAAAGTCGTTCAATGCGTTCGAGTATGCTTCTGTCAGCATTCACCCTTTCGCCGCGACGCCATTTGCGCAGCACTTCAATTCTTAACGAAAGATCCGCGCCGGATTCTTTCATCAATGGATCACGTTCTTCCAGCAACGCTGCAATATCTGCTGCAATAGTCTTTCCTAATCTTGTGATGGCTCTTAACAACATATGTGAAATACGCGGATGGGTCGGGAGTTTCACCATCTCTCTTCCCCTACCCGTAATTCCATTCACATCCAACGCATCGAGTTGAGTCAGTAATTCTTTCGCCTGACTTACCGACCCCACGGGTGGTGGCGTAATCCAAGTGAGATCGTTTACATCTTTAACTCCCCATTGGGATAACTCTAATACCAGTGACGCGAGGTCCGCTTCGAGAATTTCAGGCTTCCTGTGTGCAATCAAATTGCGTTGAACACCTTCTGTCCAAAGGCGATAACAAATACCAGCACCAAGTCTTCCAGCACGACCGGTGCGCTGGTCTGCTGCGTCGTTAGTAACTCTAACCGTTTCCAATCGGGTAAGGCCGCTCCGCGGGTCGAAGCGTGGTACTCGGGATAGTCCGCTGTCCACCACAATGCGTATACCTTCAATAGTAAGAGAAGTTTCTGCTATCGAAGTGGCCAACACAACTTTTCGCTGTCCATCACTTCGAGGCAGAATCGCTTCTTGTTGTTGTTTGAATGGCAAGTCACCATACAAAGGATGAATCTTTCCTACTATTTCTTCTTCCTCTAATAATTGTTGTGTTCGTCGTATTTCTCCCGCACCCGGTAGAAAGGCAAGGACATCGCCCTCGTGTTCTCGCAATGCCTTCCGAATAAACTGAGCTATCCTGATGGAAATATTCTTGTCGGAGTCCTGACCGGCATAATGAATCACAACGGGAAATTGTTTACCTGTTGATGTTATAACAGGCGCATTATTTATTGATGCTGAAAGCTGTGTGCCGTCCAGCGTTGCGGACATTATCAGGATTCGGAGATCTTCACGCAATACTTGCTGCAACTGAAGGCTCAATGCCAACGCAAGATCCGCCTGCAAGCTCCGCTCATGAAATTCATCGAAGATCAGCAATCCAACATCCTCAAGACTGTTATCGGATTGTATCATGCGTGTGAGAATGCCCTCAGTGACCACTTCGATCCTTGTTGATGCACTCACTTTTGTGTCAAACCGAACCCGGTAACCGATTGTACTGCCAACTTTTTCATTCCGCAAATCCGACATCCTTTCGGCAACTGATCGTGCGGCGAGCCTTCTTGGTTCGAGCATAATCATCTTCTTTCCAGATAGCCACAATTCATCCAGTAGGTGCAAAGGCAACACCGTTGATTTTCCTGCACCGGGAGGAGCCTGGAGAATGACGACTTTATTATTACTGAGTGATTCCTTTAGTTGCGGGAGGATGGAGAGAACAGGATATTGCACGCGTAAAAGTAATTTGAAAATGCGGCAATTTGAAAATGTGCTTACTTTGGCGTGTACTAGGGAGTAGTTGTACAGCGGATGGTAATTATACGAGTATCCACCATAAAGTTATCTGCATTCTCTGAGGAGCACGCTATTACTACTAGATTCCAGGACTGCCGAGGATCCAGACTGTTCTAGGGGCATTACAATATCCGGCAAGCGCAGCTGAATCGATTTATAACTTTATTTTTCAACTTTAGTTTCTAACTTTCCCAATCCTGTGACCAGCTCTTCCAGATCATGACCGCTCTCTTAGGAATCTTCTTTCATTTTATTGGCGGACTTGCCTCCGGCAGCTTCTATACCATTTTTAAGGGTGTAAAAAAATGGTCATGGGAAAGTTACTGGATCGTTGGTGGAGTTTTTTCATGGCTTATTGTTCCGCCGTTGGCTGCCTACTTAACCATCCCAGGTTTTGCCGATATCATACGAGCAACTGACCAACATACTTTTTGGCTGACGTTTGCTATGGGACTATTCTGGGGCATTGGCGGCCTCACCTACGGATTGGGAATTCGATTTCTTGGAATGTCACTTGGTAACTCTGTTATACTTGGATATTGTGCGGTCTTTGGCTCATTAATTCCTCCACTTTTTTATAATCTCTTTCCACGTGATGGGAAAATATCAATGTCCCAGATGCTTTCGACTACAGGTGGTAGTTTGGTTTTGCTCGGCGTATTGGTTTGCCTCATTGGAATTTTCATCTGTGGTCGCGCAGGCGTGATGAAAGAAAAAGAACTCTCTTCGGGTGAGCAGAAAAAAAGTATTGAGGAGTTCAACTTGATAAAGGGACTAGTGGTTGCTACTATTTCCGGAATACTAAGCGCATGTTTCAATTTCGGTATCGAAGCGGGCAAGCCAATGGCTGAAGAAGCCGTTCGGCAAGGTTTTAATCCTCTGTTTCAAAACAATGTGACGTATGTTGTTCTGCTTTGGGGTGGTCTGACGACCAATCTTATCTGGTGCCTGATACTAAACACAAAGAATAAAACTTTCGGTAATTATACCGATTCATCCACGCCTCTTTTCAAGAACTATCTATTTTCAGCAATGGCCGGCACCGTCTGGTTCCTTCAATTCTTTTTCTACGGAATGGGCGAAAGTAAACTCGGCAACGGCGCAAGTTCATGGATCCTTCACATGGCGTTTATCATTTTTATCTCGAATATGTGGGGGTTTTTTCTGAAAGAGTGGAAGGGTGTCAGTCAAAAAACACTTGCCGTTATCCTCTTAGGAATCATTACAATAGTTATTTCAGTGATCCTGGTTGGTTATGGAAATTCTTTGACAACAAGAATTTGATTTTAAAAAGAACTTATAATTTATTGGTATATGCCGATTAGCACAATACAAAAATTTACAAAGGTTAGCTACCTCTGGGATGAAACAAAAGCAGCGGAGCTCGCCGGCGATGAAGTAGCCTTACTCATTTACCGATCCAATTTATTGGGCGCCGATCTGAGGCTTACCAACTATGGAGGCGGAAACACCTCTTGCAAGGCATTGGCTAAAGATCCCCTCACAGAAAAAGATACCGAAATCATGTGGGTCAAAGGATCGGGTGGTGATATTGGTACACTTAAAAAAAGTGGTCTCGCAGCATTGTATGTGGATCGGTTGAGAAGCCTTAAAAATATTTATCGTGGTGTTCAGCATGAAGACGAAATGGTTGATCTTTTCAATCATTGCATTTATGACCTCGCATCAAAGGCGCCTTCAATTGACACGGCTCTTCACGGATTTCTTCCGTTCAAACATATCGATCACCTTCATCCGGACGCGGCGATTGCCATTGCTGCTGCAAAAGATGGAAAGAAAATTACGCAGGAGCTCTTTGGCGGATCGATTGGATGGGTAGAATGGCAACGCCCGGGATTTGATCTTGGATTAAAACTTAAGCAATGCCTTGATGAAAATCCAGGAATTCGTGGGATCATGCTCGGCTCACACGGACTATTTACGTGGGGAGGTACTTCTTACGAGTCGTATGTCAATACGCTCGAAGTGATCGAACGGTGCTCGCTTTACCTGCAAGAAAATTATGGCAAACGCAGGCCCGTATTTGGTGGCTCAAAATTAAGAAGCCCCGAGAAGGATCAGCGCTCAGAACAAGCGGCTCTTATTGCACCCGTGCTCAGAGGTCTTTGCTCTTCTTCAACAAAAATGATTGGGCATTTTACGGATGATGAACGCGTGCTTGAATTCATCAACTCCAACGATTTGACAAAGCTCGCTCCCATGGGAACAAGTTGTCCGGATCATTTTCTGCGAACAAAAATAAGTCCGCTGGTATTGGAGTTGAACGCGAGCGATGACCTTTCGGACGCAGCAAGTCTTAAAGCAATCCTCACTCCTGCATTTGATGGTTACCGCAAAATATACGGTGATTATTATAAAAATTGCAAGCATCCTGACAGTCCGGGCATCCGCGACGCAAATCCGGTAGTTATTTTATATCCTGGAATTGGAATGTTCACGTTTGCCAAAGACAAGCAGACGGCGCGGGTAGCATCCGAATTCTATATCAATGCTATTAATGTGATGAAAGGCGCTGAAGCAATTTCAGATTACACCTCCCTCCCGCGTCAGGAAGCATTTAACATTGAATACTGGTTGCTGGAAGAAGCAAAGTTACAACGAATGCCGAAACCAAAAGCATTATCGGGAAGGATCGCTTTGATCACCGGAAGTGCTGGTGGAATAGGCAAGGCAATCGCAAAAAAATT
>JBBRFP010000077.1:0-7622 GCA_038241465.1 Cytophagales bacterium
CCGTTCCTGGAAAGGAGCAGGGGAAAAATCGGAGGATCTTTCTGCTTATTTCTGTTCCTGCAATTGGGGTAAGAAATCAGTGGCCATTGATCTTGATACTAACTCAGGGAAAAAGATCATTCAAAAACTTATTGCTCAATCTGATATTGTCATTGCAAGCTATAAACCCGGTGATGCCGAAAAGCTTGGCGTATCGTATGAACAATCAATCCATTTCAACAAGCAATTGATCTACGGTCAGATTACTGGCTATGGATCATCGAATGATCGTGTCGGATATGATGCGGTGATCCAGGCGGAGTCGGGATTCATGGAAATGAATGGCGAGAAGAACGGACCGCCTATAAAGATGCCAGTTGCGTTAATTGATGTCCTTGCTGGCCATCAATTAAAAGAGGGGCTATTACTTGCATTATTAAAAAAAGAAAAAACTGGCGTGGGTAGTTTTGTTGAAGTTTCATTGATTCAAACGGCTATGGCTTCGCTCGTCAATCAGGCAACGAATTGGCTTGTTGCAAAGAAACTACCCACCAGGCAAGGTTCGTCCCATCCCAACATCGCACCTTATGGAGATGTATTTGAAACGCGTGACGGTAAAAGCATCCTGCTGGCAGTGGGAACCAACAAGCAGTTTAAGGATCTTTTATCCATACTTCAGGCTAATGCCATCGCTGCCTTGCCGGAATATGCTACTAATGAATCGAGGGTTGTGAATAGAAGTGCTTTGAATGATATGCTGTCACGGGCTATTGCTAAAATTGAAAGTGCGGAATTTCTTTCCATGTTACATTTATCAAAAGTTCCGGCTGGCTTGGTGCAAAACGTTAGGGAATTATTTGAAATGCCGGAAGCGAAGGAAATGCTCATTGAATCTGGTTCGTTGATTGGAGTAAAAGGTCTGGCGGTCTCTGGGTTAAGCAATAGATCGTTGACGCCACCGCCAATGTTTGGTCAGCATACGGATGAGATTCTTATGCGAGTGCATCTTTAAATTTGAAGCTTCCTTGGGCAACTTCGCTGCTGGGTCTTCGCAGTAAAATGCAACGGGAAATTTTCCAAAGTTAACCTACCACTTGGTAGGTTCGCCGGTCGACTATATATTTTACTAAAAAGGCCCTCAAATTGAATTTTTGACAGAAACGTTGTCGCGCTAATAATCCCAAATTCGGAGTAATTTGGTATATTGCCCCTCGTTTCATTTACAAATCCGCTTTTCAGTTATGCTTTTTGAATCTAACCCTTACACGTCTCTTTGGAATAAGTACCGCCCGATGATCCTGAAGCTTATGGTAGACGCTTCAAAAGATCCTCAGCAATACAAACTATTTTCTCATGAGTTTAAGGCTGTTGGGCTTAAAGAAAAGACAGGATATTCATTTGTTTTGGAAGTTTCTCACGGCAAAGCAATCAACAAAATCAAGGGATCAACTGTTGCCCGCGATCTACTGAGCGTCCTTCAGCAATCACAAAAGGCAACTCAATTAATGACGGAAGCCGTTTATGAACTTAAAATGGATAAGCAATTCATGTTTCATGTAACGCGGAAAGTTGAAGCGCCTGTAACAGAAACCGTTACAGAGCCGGTTGCATAACCTACATGGGGAAAATATTCCACAACTTCCCCTATTTCTTACCAGTAAAACATTAATTCTGCTTCGCCATTCAGGGGCATAGTGATTGCACTCGGAGCGTAAGCTTTAACCTTTCACTTTTGAATAACATCCTAATTAAGCGATCCATTGTCATCCTTGTCGCGGGATGTTTGCTTGCGTTGGTAGTCTGGTCTGGAATACAAGTGGCGATTATTTCAAACAAGAGAGCCGAGATCAAGACAGACTACAGTACCATCAATAATATTTCAAACGGGCTATTATCGGTAAATGCATGGCGCGATCACATGATACGGGTTATCACCAATCGTATTGATGACTTTGAATTAACTCCTGAACAAGAAAAGGCAATAAAATCCGAAGTTTCTTCCGTGCTGCATGCTGTGATCGATAAAGCTGACAAGATGATCCAGCAGAAGCAAAAAACAATTGGGGGAAAACTTAAGAAGTTTGCGGTTAACGTCCTGATTGATCGTGATAAAATTCATGATAAGGTGCCTGAATTTTCCCAGACAATTGTAGACGAATTAAAGAAGCCTAATAATAAAGAGAAGCTAAAGTTTTTGGTAAGAAGTAAGCTCGAGCAATTTGGATCCATTACGTATGACAGCGCGAATGATGTATTGAGGAGTAAAAATATTCTTGAGAAATACAATGGGGAGGCGGGTGTGACAATGGATGTGCCCACATTTAATATCTATTCACAGGTAATATTGGAGGAGTTGCAAAAGAAATCCTATTTCTACACGTTCCTTATTCTGGGAATAATGTTGACCTTCTTGGCTGGGTGGTGGGTATTGAGAAATCAGGCGGCTGTTCATACTCCATTATTTGTAATTTCGGTACTGGTGGCATTGGCTGTACTCTTTGTCGGACTTACGACTCCGATGATTGAAATTGATGCAAGGATCAAGGAGATGAGTTTTCTATTGATCGGGGAGAAGATCGTCTTCAATGATCAGGTAATATTCTTTCAAAGTAAAAGCATTGTGGATGTTGTAAGGATACTGATCGAAACACGAAAATTTGACTCTGCCTTTGTAGGCGTCCTGATATTGATATTTAGTATCGTGTTTCCGATAGGTAAGTTAGTCTCAACCGAATTGTATTTGCTGGGCAGCGCAAAAGTAAGAGCCAGTAAGATCGTTCAATTCTTTGCTTTTAAGTCGGGCAAATGGAGCATGGCGGACGTCAATGTCATAGCCATTTTCATGGCATACATTGGCTTCAAAGGAATCCTCGACAGCCAAATGGAGTATCTGAATATGAAGACCGACTCACTAGCAAGTATTTCTACTAATGAAACGTCTTTACAACCCGGATTTATACTTTTTGTTTCTTTCGTTCTTTTTGGATTGGTGCTGTCTGTAATCCTTCAAAAGATTACGAAAATGGAAGACAATAAGCTCACCCTTGATCCTACTGATCTGATACCGTTGACGCCAAAACCGGTTGCGTCGAAGAAGTAGCGTCTGATCAAGAACTATTCTCTCGATTAAACCTTTTGCCATTATCCTGGTCTAAGATAAAATCAATGAGCAACATGAGAAATTTAAAAATATTACTATTTTTTATCACGCTGATTTCATTAGCGTTTGTTGAGGATGTGAAGTCACAGGGGCGAGGGCGAAGGGTTCATCATCCGGTAGTTGTTCGCAAAGCGCATGTACGATATGTCACGATGCCGAGGTGGGGAACAGTCGTAAGAGTAAGGCCCGCGAATGCTGTAATTATTCGTGAAAGAAGGAATCCTTATTATTTTAGCAACGGCGTTTACTATGCCCAAAGAAGAGGTGCTTATACGGTCGTTCGTCCCGCACGCGGACTGAGGATCCGAGTCCTGCCAGTTGGATACCGAACAATTGTAGTCGGGCCTCGTAATTACTATTACTACTATGGCACCTATTACGCAAAAGTTGATAATTCAGAAGAATACAACGTAGTCGATCCTCCCGAAGGCGCAGTGGTTGATGCGCTCCCCGATGGATATGAAATCAGGTCAGTGAATGGTACGGAGTACTATTTTTTGGATGGTGTTCACTATGCTGAAGTCGATGCGCCTGAGTTTGAGGATGGAGTAGGGTATGAGGTTGTGAAACTGTAACTTCTAATTTCTACTTCGATGCGCTAAGTGCTGTTGTGAAACTCACTTCGCACGTATGCGCTTTGTATTACTGAATGAAGTGGAAACTCAAACGTTTATTTTGCCAGTAATATTCAGACTTTTGGAAAGTTACGCTGCTCATATACGGCAATTCAATGACTGTCATTCGATGAGGTAAATTTGTTGATGGAATTATTAATCGCTTTGGTACTGATAAGGTATTTGTAAATAGCTGCAAGATCTTCCCGTTCCATTTGCGAATACATAGCCCACGGCATTACGCTGTTGAATTCGCCGGGTTTCACCGATTCAAACACGTACGCCGAATCCGCATAGACCTTAAATCTCTGGATAAACATATCTTCTGTCCAGTTGCCAATGCCGGTTGATTTATCGGCTGATATGTTCGCAGATCGTACTACTGAACCATCAGGAAATTTAAATTCACGTCCGCCGCCAAAAATAAACTCCGGAAGGATCTGCGCTTTGTCATTCACCTGCGTATGGCATTCAGCACAAGCCCCTGCGTTTGTGATGTAAGCTCCGTAAGCAAGAACATCAGATTTCAATGGTTTGGTTTGAGGTGTCTCTTTGTGCGGAAGGGTATTGAGCAGAATATTCAGTGGAAAGTCAGGTGTAGCATCAGCGACTTCATTGACAATCGGTGGAATGCTTCTTACGTAAGCAATGATATCATAGATGTCTTCCTTGTCCATCCGTCCATAATAACTGAATGGCATAAGGGGAAACATTGCTCGCCCTTCTTTGCTAACTCCGGTAGTTATTGTGCGGTATAATTCACCATCCGTGTATCGACTGATGCCAAACGGTGTGATATTTTTTGGGAAGAATACGCCGGGCATTCCAGCCGATTGATCAAAGCGATCACCGCCTTTACCGAGTGTGCCTTCGATTAGAGGCCCAGCGAACTTTGAGAAATCCCGGGTCGAGTGGCAGTCCATACAGACGGTAATGGCATTTGCGATATAACGACCCCTTGCGATTCGCTCCGCTGTGTAATCAATGGCTATTACAGGAGCATCGCCGACATTGGGAAGGGCAACTTTGATGTAAACAATGAAAGAAACAATTAAAATGAGGAAGAAACCAAACAGATAAAGGACATATTTGAAAATAGTTTTCATAGGAATTAGGGTTTGCTACAATCAAAAACAAAAGCTGTTTATGCTTCTATTTTAAAAATAATGTAAACACGCTTCTATGAATTCAACCAACGTCTAAATCTACCCCACAATGTCGTAGGAGCTGGTGCTTTTATAATTTGCTTTCTTTCTAGTTTCTCTTCCTGGATTTTCATCGCCTTAGTGGGCTGAGCAATATTTATCTTCTTAAGATAATGAAGTGTTCTCTTTTCTTTTTCCAGTTCGATCTCGTCCTTTTTTTTCAATTCTGCTTCCCTTGCTTCACGTTCACGTTCAACAGCAATTGGATTTTTTGCAGGCCGTTGCTGAGGCTGGTTTGCTCTGACTCGTGCCTGGAAATTTGATGGCCTGACGGGCCTTCGTACCTCACTGTTTTTCGTCGCTTGCTCGATAGGCTGATCCGTGCCAACCGTTGGCTCCTTTTTTTTGGTTTCAGGAAGTTCAATTTTCCCAAGGACCTTGAGACCTGATAATTCAATTTTAGGCGCCTTTATCACTTCAACTTTTTCTTCTTCAAGGATTGGCTCTTCCGTAGCAACCAATTCAATTGAAGGCGATTCTGTAACAATATATCCAGGAGCTTCAGGAGTCTTCTCTTCTTCTGCGATAGCCTTTTCGACGTTCTCGATCAATTCACCCGGTGCATATTTTTGAAGAACAAGCACTACGTGATCATCTTCAATACGCGTATTGTTGCCCGATTCAATTTGAACAGCATTCCGTGCAAGAAAATCAACGATCTCAACTGGCTTAAGCGCCAGTTTCCTGGCTAGTTGTCCGAGCCTCATAGGTTTAGGGGGCGATAAGAGACAAATATACTTATGATTTTTCTTTTTCTATTGAGGCGTGCCTTCAGACAATCCTTTTATTGATATTAGCTCAACCTTTCGGAATTCTACTTCGGCACCTTCCGCCTGCAACGCGATCTGACCCTTATCGGCGCTGCAGCCCGATCCATCATTTACCAGTACTCCGTTGACCCAGACTTTTATATTTCTTTCAAAACATTCAATTGTCATGGAATTCCATTCACCGACCGGTTTTTCGGATCCGTCTGTCAGGTTCAATATTCTGCGCATCTTGCCTTCCTTAGTTCCCCATTCATTTTTAGGACCTCTTCTTTTTTCCATTTCGGGAACACTGACATCCTCACCAATGCACCAGAAATCTCCAGCATTTTCGTGGTTCATCTGAACTTCAATTGATTTCGGAAACATGCTATAAAGGATGCGTGGTGTTGATGCATGAACCAGCACTCCGCAATTACCCGGCTTCGCTGCAAAACGATAATCTACATTCAGGCGATAATTCTGATATTGGTCGTTGGTGATGAGATGACCATTCGGAGTTCCCAGACTAACTAGTAGACCATCCCGAACGATAAACGGACTCGATTTGGTTGAGTCGCTATCCATCTCAGGGACATCAATATGCCAACCCTCCAGATCTTTTCCATCAAACAGATTTGTTACTTGCGGTTGTTGACACGACCATAAACTAAGGACAATCGCGAGAATTATAGATCGATTCATGAATTTGAAATTTTAACAAATATACAGGGGTTAATAATGAAATAATGAAATAGTTAAGGAATGAATTATATACTGCCTGTATTCTGGGTTGAAATGATCGAAGGTAACTGTGGGACCTAAATCCATTGTGAGCCCGTGTGTGATCAGCATCACGCGTTTTCGTAACTTGTAGGAATGTTATCAAGCCGGGATTACCTTAGGGAAGTAAAGAAATTTGCAACCAGCCACTATTGGAATACCGGACTGAGGATAACGGCTGGAGTGATGCTTCCTACCATTGTCCTAGAACATTTTGACTGGCTTGCGGTCGGCATGCCATTTCTTTGGGGTGCACTTTTTGTCAGTATCACCGACTCACCCGGCCCAATTAATCACCGTCGCAATGGACTTCTTGCTGGCGTTGCCTTTAATACATTGACTGTTTTTATAACTGCCAGCTTACACGAATACCAGGCGATATTGATAGGTGAGATTGTACTGCTCACGTTTTTTTATTCGTTGTTTGGGATTTTTGGAAATAGAGCGGGCGCTATTGGAGTATTGACGTTGATTGTTATGCTGTTAAACCTTGTGCCTCATAGCGCTCACACCAGCGCGCTGAATGATAGTCTGATGATCATGGGTGGTGGTTTGTGGTACACTGCTTTCAGTCTTTTACTTTACCGTATACGGCCCTATCGTTTGGCAGAACAATCTATTGGAGAAAACCTGATTGCTATCGCTGACTATCTACGAGCACGGGCATTGCTCTATAAAGAGGGTGAGAATATTGACAGGGCATTCAATGGTGTAATTGGCGAACAGATCAATGTGCTTAAATGCCAGGAAATGGCTGGCGAAATTTTATTTAAGACGCGTCAATTTGTCGCAGACGCAAGCCCTCGGGGTCGCAGCATGATGATGATATTCATAGATTCAAAGGATCTGCTGGAGGAAGTTATGAGTGCTCATCAGGATTATAAACGCGTGCACGAAGCACTCGAAAACACGGGTTTGCTTAATAAATTTCATGGTACCATTCTTCTTATGGCTACTGAACTTGAGCGCATCGGCTTAATAATTCAGTCAGGGGATGCAGTAAAGGATGATGTGGAGTTAACAAGTGCCTTAGAGCAATTGGAGGATGCCATTCAGGTACAAAGGCTCAAAGCAAAGGTCAATGATGTTGCAAGTCTGGATGCATTGGAGAATACCCTTTCAAGTATTAGGCGTA
>JBBRFP010000078.1:0-7592 GCA_038241465.1 Cytophagales bacterium
GAAATTGATTTCGGGTTCACCCCCGCGCAGCTAAGTGAGATGCTGATGAAAGGTGGAACGGTAAATTATACAGTAAGCACTTCACCCGCGACCAGTCCGGCATTGCCACTTCAGGTTAACATTACGATGACAGACGTCGTACAAAAAAACACGCAGCAGCCATTGGTCTTTTCATCCGGTCAGGGAACTGGCTCGATGCCGTTGAAAGATTACCTGATCAAGATGAATCAGAACAGGTTTAATGTGAAACTCGATCTTATTCTAAAGCCAAGATCGAGTGCCGTTTTCGTTCCGGTTGGAACAAAAGTTAATATCAGGTTCACGTTTAATAACGATTTCAGCTATATCAAAGGATTTTTTGGTGATCAGATTGTTTCCATTCCAACACAGACAATAGATCTTACGGTTTTTAACTCTGCCCTTAAAAAAGCAAGAGTGTCATTTGTGAATCCAGTGGTAAAGGTGGCTCTTACGAATGAATATGTAGCACCGTGTGAATTCAATTTTACAAGCCTTATAGCTAAAAAAGAAAGTACGATAATTCCGTTTCAGTTAAATCCCCTCAACCCGTTTACATTGGGCGTTCCCGCAAACTTAGGCGGCGCAGCAAAGACAGACATCGCTGTGACGAATGCCAATGCCATCATTACTGCAATGCCCACTCAGATTGTCTACACCGGCTCGGCCAGAATTAATAAAGGTCTTGGCTCAGGTATAAACTACATGGCGGACACCAGCCGTTTGAGAATTTCTGTCATAACCGAATTGCCACTGTATGGACAGTTCTCCAATTTTATATTGTCAGATACATTAAAGATTGATCTGGGAACACTGGATGCATCCACTGTTGCTACGGCTGCTCTTCGGATAAAGGCGCTCAATCAAATGCCCTTGGATGCTAACATCCAGATCTATCTTACGGATGCAAATTATCATGTGGTCGATTCAATTTTCTCGCCGAACCAGACCTACTTGGTGAAGGCCAGTGCAGTGATGCCAAGCGGTGAACTGTTGTCTCAGGGTGTAAATGATCAGAGCATTAACCTGTTGCCTGAAAAAGTCAATAAAATATTTTCTTCTACCTATCTTATTCTGAAATCAAGATTCAATACAGCAAAAGATGCAAACGGAGATTTCCTGAATGTAAAATTCAAATCCTCTTATAAACTGAAAATGAACGTAGGTCTTCTCGCTAAACTCAACATCACCGCGAAATGAGAAAAGTTTCAAGGTTCTTGCTGATTTTATGCCTTGGCCTGACGGTGTCAATGACCTTCGCGCAAACGGAAAGCACACTGTACTTCATGAACAGCCTCCCGCAGGTGATGGACTTGAATCCATCCATTATGCCGCGTTACAAACTGTCTATTGGGTTACCTGGAATATCTTCTGTTGGAGCAGTGTACACAAACAATGGCTTCACCTACAATGATATGACATCCCGTGATGCCAACGGAAAGATACAGGCAGACCTTACCAAATTAACTGGAACCCTTGCGCCGAAAAATTACGTTATGGCTGCTGGCTCGGTGGATCTCTTGAGGATTGGACTCCGGGCGAGCCCGAAGATGTATTTCATGTTCAACGCCACAGCAAAGGGCTATAGCCGGTCCATGGTCGACAAAGGTCTGATAGCCTTGATTGCTGATGGTACTGCTCCCTTGGTAAATAGTTTTTCCAACAATTCTCCACAGCAAGAAAGCTTATCGTATCTGGAAACAGGATTAACCATGGCCTATCAGGTAAATGATAGGCTGACAGTGGGTGGACGTTTGAAATATTTAAATGGCATTGCGAATGTTACCACCGATCATTCTTCAGTAAATATTCAGGTATCGAATACCTATTCAATAAACGTTGTGGCCGATGCGACCGCACACTCATCCGGAATTCAGAATTACAGCAATTCCGGGTATAACGCATTTGATCATTTCGGTGACTACATGGGAAATAACGGCGCAGGAATTGATCTTGGCGTTACCTACAAGTTCATGGAAAAGCTCACCTTTGGTTTCAGCATCATTGACCTCGGCTTCATCAATTGGAAGAACAATACCTACCAGTACAGGCTTGATCCAGCCATTGCTAATTATACCTTCTCAGGATTCGATTTGAATAAGGCGCTGGATAGAAACACGGACTATCTCAATGCTGAGTGGGAGGCGGCCAAGGATAAATTTAAACTACAAGAAACTCCTTCGGCATCCTACTCAACGAACCTTCCAACTAAATTCTATCTCAACGGAACCTATGCGCTCAACAACGGACTTTCGATTGGGGCATTGTTCTTCAGTGAAAGTTTCAGAGACCGCTATTCTGCGGGTATGACCGCTTCCGCGAACAAGACCTTTGGTAAAGTGCTGACCACTTCATTATCCTATACTGTTTCCAATCGCTCGTACAACAACATCGGGTTGGGACTTTCAGTGAATGTATCGCCCGTACAGCTTTACATCGTCGGAGATAATTTATTGCGTGCCCCCGTATCGCTTGTGACCGATCAGAGCCTCAACGCATACATCAACAGCTCGCAGGTGATCACCGTCCGTGCAGGTTTGAACCTTGTATTCGGATGGGATAAAGGATTGGTCAGGAAAGAAACGACCAATGACGAGACCCATAATCCAAAGGAAAAGAACACCAATGGTTCAAAAGTAAAGAACACCTTCGGGCGCTCGCCTGAAAAATCCAAGAAGAAAAAATCAAAGAATTCACCGGCAAAAGCGAAGCCACCAAAGAGTAAAATTGGTCGGTAGAAAGGCCTGGTCGGTTGGACCTGAATACAGCTCACGGTTTTAACCGTGGGATAAGGGGATCTGCTGCTGCTCGCAACCATTTCAATGGTTTTTAATCTTTTGGATTTAATTTTAATCCATTGAATTTTAGAAACGCTGCATACTCTTCGTTGAATGTCATCTTTCTTTGATGCACTTTCCGATTGAAAATGTATAACGTAACCTTCTCCAGTTGTCTCTGACAACTTACTGGAATCGTGATTTTGTAAAAATCCTTTACACCCGCTATACACTTTTCTTATGCCCGCTATACACTTTCCTTACACCCTCTATAGACTTTTTCTACACCTTGCTTACACTTTGCTTACACGCTATTCATCAGCTATTCACTCACGGTCTACAGTCGATGGACCTACTGTATAGACTTTTTGCCTGCGGAGATTCAACGTCGTGAAGAAGTTTCGAGGCATTTTTTGGAAACAAGAGCTATAAGAGTAATCTGTGTTCTGTGGTGACTCTCCCCCATCTCCTTGTCGGAGAAGGGTCGTGGAGGAGGGAATGTTTCAAAGGCTGATAGCGGAAGGTGGTTCACCAACTGCCAGTTGTCTCTCACGCATAAAAAAGCCCCGGTCTCCCGAGGCTTCTTCATTTCAATTAAGTTCCGAATCAGCTTCCACACGCCTCACATGCATCCGGATTATCCAGGCTGCATGCCATGTCGGCGCGATTCTGATCGTAAGCGATTGGCTGTACTTCGTACTGGATCGCTTGCTGTGCTTCCATTCCGGGAGCAACAGTAGCGCTTTGTAGGGCAGCAACTTCAAGGATGCCCGCCTGTACGCCTTCCACTGCAGGCTGTTGCATGTTAGATTTATCCAACGTGAACTTGATTGCATCAGCGGCAGCGGTAGAACGTAGATAATACATGCCCGTCTTCAAACCTTTCTTCCATGCGTGAAAATGCATGGAAGTTAGTTTTCCGAAGTTCGGATTGGTAATGTGTATGTTAAGGCTCTGTGACTGACATATATAGGCGCCACGGTCAGCAGACATATCGATGATTGACTTCTGAGAAATTTCCCAAACAGTCTTATAGATATCCTTTAGGTTCTGAGGAATTTCCGGAATGTTCTGAACTGAACCATTTGCTCCAATCAATTTCTGACGAAGGGTGTCGCTCCACAATCCAGCAGACATCAGATCCTTCATCAAGTGCTTGTTCACGACAATGAATTCTCCCGACAATGTTCTTCGAGAATAGATATTCGAAGTATATGGTTCAAAGCACTCGTTGTTGCCAAGAATCTGTGAAGTAGAGGCAGTTGGCATAGGAGCAACCAAGAGTGAGTTGCGAACACCGAATTGCTTTACATCGCGTTTCAATTGTTCCCAGTTCCATCGATTGGAATCAGGAGTAACTCCCCACATATCAAATTGAAATATTCCTTTTGAAACTGGCGATCCCTTGAATGTTTCGTACGGCCCGTTGAGCTTGGATAACTCCATAGAGGCTTCCATCGCACCGAAGTAAATTGTTTCGAAGATGTCGCGGTTCAATCCACGAGCTTCCTCAGAATCAAACGGCATACGCAACAGCATGAAAGCATCTGCCAATCCCTGTACGCCTAGTCCGATTGGACGGTGACGCATGTTTGACTTCTTTGCTTCTGCGACCGGGTAGTAATTGACATCGATCACCTTGTTGAGGTTGCGTGTGGCCACTTTCGTGATCTCATACAATTTCTGGTGATCAAACTTGCCGTCAATAACGAACTTTGGCAATGCAATAGAAGCTAGATTACAAACTGCTATTTCATCTTCAGATGTATATTCAATGATCTCTGTGCAAAGATTGCTTGACTTGATCGTTCCGAGATTTTTTTGGTTCGATTTCTTGTTAGCGGCATCTTTATACAGGATATAAGGCGTTCCTGTTTCGATCTGAGATTCAAGAATTTCAAACCAAAGATCCTGAGCCTTTATCTGCTTGCGGAACTTGCCTTCTTTTTCATACTTCTCATAGAGACGTTCGAAGTCTTCGCCGTAGCAATCCGCTAGGCCTGGACATTCGTTAGGACAGAATAATGACCAAGATCCATTTTCCTCCACCCGTTTCATGAAAAGATCAGGAATCCACATTGCATAGAAAAGATCACGTGCACGCATCTCCTCTTTTCCATGATTCTTCTTAAGATCGAGGAATTCAAAAATATCAGCGTGCCATGGTTCGAGGTAAATCGCAAAGCTTCCCTTGCGTTTGCCACCACCTTGGTCAACGTATCGTGCTGTCATGTCGAAGTTGCGCAACATTGGAACGATACCGTTGGAAGTACCACCTGTTCCCTTGATGTAGGATCCTTTCGCGCGAACGTTATGGACACTTAGTCCAATCCCGCCTGCTGATTGAGAGATCTTAGCGCAATTTTTTAAGGTATCGTAAATGCCATCAATGCTATCATCCTTCATTGTTAAGAGGAAGCATGAAGATAACTGAGGCTTTGGTGTTCCAGCGTTAAAAAGGGTAGGAGTGGCGTGTGTAAACCACTTTTCAGAAAGAAGATTGTAGGTCTCGATAGCACCAGGAATATCTTCTCCATGAATACCCACCGCTACGCGCATGAGCAAATGCTGAGGACGTTCTACTACCTTATTTTCGATCTTCATCAGGTACGAGCGTTCAAGCGTCTTAAAGCCGAAAAAGTCGTAGCTGAAGTCACGATCGTAAACGATCGCATCATCAAGCTCAGCAGCATTGGCTTTAATAACTTTCCATGTGTCTTTTGAGATCATGGGTGCGTTCTGCCCTGTCTTTGCATCCACATGTTGGTACAAGCGCTTCATCGTATTGGAGAACGACTTGCTGGTTGTCTTGTGGAGGTTTGATACGGCTATCCGGGCTGCAAGTTTTGCAAAGTCCGGGTGGCGCGTCGTCATCGTCGCAGCAATTTCTGCCGCGAGATTATCGAGTTCGTGTGTTGATACCCCGTCGTAGAGACCGTTGATCACCTTCATGGCGACTTCTACCGGGTTGACAAGTTTTGGATCGAGGCCATAGCAGAGTTTTTCGATCCGGGCGGTGATTTTGTCGAATTTGACGGACTCTCTGTGTCCGTCCCGCTTTAGTACAAGCATGTCTAAAAATTATTTGGGTGTGTAGAGTAACAGTTTAAAAAATGATTCCTAAAAGGTATTAAAAATCTTCGTTCAATGAAAACTTTTGATCCGCTTCTTTTTCGGTGCTTTTCATTACACCTGCCTTTTGGTACTCGGCGACACGTTTCTCAAAGAAATTTGTCTTTCCGCGAAGCGAAATCATTTCCATAAAGTCAAATGGATTCGTGGTATTGTAGATTTTCTCGCCGACTAACTCGTTCAAAAGTCGGTCCGCAACAAACTCAATATATTGGCACATGAGCTGGGCATTCATTCCGATAAGGTTCACCGGAAGAGCGTCTGTCACAAATTCTTGTTCGATCTTCACTGCGTCTTTGATGATCTCAATAACACGCTCTGTTGGAAGCTTGGTAACGATGTGCTCGGTATAGATGTGGCACGCGAAGTCGCAATGCAATCCTTCGTCACGGGAGATGAGCTCATTGGAGAAGCTCAACCCCGGCATCAATCCACGTTTCTTCAGCCAGAAAATAGAACAGAATGAACCTGAGAAGAAAATTCCCTCTACTGCCGCGAAGGCGATAAGTCTCTCCTGAAAACTTCCCTTGCTGATCCACCGAAGTGCCCAGTCCGCTTTTTTCTTCACACAGTCCATTGTGTCGATTGCATGGAACAGCTTGTCCTTTTCCTTCGGATCCTTAACAAGTGTGTCGATGAGAAGAGAATACGTTTCAGAATGGATGTTTTCGATGGCGATCTGAAAGCCGTAGAAAAATTTTGCTTCTGTGTACTGCACCTCTTTAACAAAGTGCTCAGCGAGGTTTTCGTTGACAATCCCATCGCTGGCAGCAAAAAACGCCAGGACGTGAGAGACGAAGTATTTTTCTCCCTCGGTAAGATTAGCCCAGTCCCTTAGATCGTGGCTTAAATCGATCTCTTCAGCAGTCCAGAAGCTAGCTTCCGCCTGCTTGTAGAATTTCCAGATGTTGTGGTGTTTGATGGGGAAGAGTACGAATCGGTCTTTGTTTTCTCTAAGGATTGGTTCATCGAGTGGGGTGCTGCTCATAAGTAAGATCTATATATAAAATTTCGTTAGTCTTAAATGTCCCGGACTTTTTAGAGAACATTGTCCCCACTCACAGTTGCGAGTAAAGAAGTTCAAAAAGAGATTGGGGACAACAAATATTTGAAATGCGGGGTACAATTCAAAGGGGCAATCGTTGACGGACACGGGCGCAAAAAATCTTTTCGTTAGACATAATTTCTAAATCGTTTCATTCTCATTTACTTATGTCTGTTATGAAAAGTGAACTTTGAAATAATAATTTTTCAAAAAAAATTTATGCTGGATAATTGATATTAATAACAGTGCCGCGGAAAGGGCATTTTCAGGATTTGGGCATGATACATTCGCCAGCAATAGCAAGAGTGAAACATAGACGTTCACAGGGGAAATATCTATCAAATCCTATTTCGCCAGATGGCTCGGCGCTCCTCTAAGCTTTCTCAGTGCCCTCTGCAGTTAAAATTTGGTCATTTTCCTCGTTTTCTCGCTATTTTTAGAGAATTATTGGTTTTTCAGGGCCAGTATTCTATCTTTGCAGTCCATTTTTAAAATCAACTGTCATGTACGCTGTTGTAGATATCGCTGGCAAACAATACAAAGTCGAAAAAGACCAGTATTTATATACTCCCCGCCTGGAGGCTCAAATAGGTGATGTAGTCACTTTTGATAAGGTTCTG
>JBBRFP010000079.1:0-7483 GCA_038241465.1 Cytophagales bacterium
GCTTGCCATCATTGTAAAAATACTTTGAAAACCCGTGTAGGTTCCTATCGCAGTCGCTGTTTTCTTGCTGTCTGTTATATTACTGATCCACGCTTTTGCTATGCTTTCGGTAGCCGCTGCATAGATTCCATAAAGAAAGAACAAAATAAGAAACAGATACAACTGGTTCACAAACGCCATTCCAATGTAGACGAATGCAAATAGTACAAAGCCAGCCAGAAGTGTTTTCTTAAAACCAATTCTGTCACTCATTCTCCCAAAAGGATAAGCGGCCAGTGCATAAATGAGATTGTAGAAGATATAAATACCAATGACGAAAGAATCATTCAGGCCACTATCTTTCATTTTCAATAGCAAAAAAACATCCGAACTATTGATAAGCGTAAAGGCTAAAAGGCCGGTAACAAGTCGTCGGTAAATCAGGGGGCTTGTTTTCCAGTACTGAGAAAATGAAAAGATCGAGGCGGAGTTAAAAAGAAATTTATCTACTTTTTTCTTTCGCTCCTTAATTAAGAAAGTAGCAGTAATCGCGAGCAAGCCAGGAATAAATGCGATCAGGAACAGTATTTTATAATTTCCTGGATTAAAATACAAGTAAATCAGGGCAATCGACGGCCCAATCACGGCACCCAGTGTATCCATCGCGCGGTGCAATCCAAAAACCCGACCCTTTGTTTCAGGAGTTGCTTCATCGGAAAGCAAAGCATCCCTGGCCCCGGTACGAATACCTTTTCCAAGTCTGTCAATTGTCCGGGACAAGAATACCCACAGCGGAAAAATGAAAGCCGCCATCATAGGTTTTGAAATAGCACTTAACAAATAGCCAAAACGGACAAACGGAAGTCGGCTTTGGTTCATATCCGATAACTTTCCGAAATAACTTTTGCTTAACCCAGCCATAGCCTCCGCCGCTCCCTCAAGAATGCCGATCAATAAAATTGAAAAACCAATTTCATTTAAATAAATCGGCATTATCGGATAAAGCATTTCACTGGCAACGTCCGTGAACAGACTTACCACGGATAATATCCAGACGGTACGACTGATTACTTTCAATCGTTATGACTTCTTTTAATGTTACGGTTTTTATATAATACTCTCATAAAACTCGGCAACACCAAAAGCAACAAAGGCAGCCCTGCCGTGAAACCACCAATCACTGCTACTGCTAACGGTTGCTGCATCTGAGCCCCAAGACCGATTCCCAATGCAAGCGGCATCAACGCAAGTATCGCACCAATGGCCGTCATTAATTTTGGGCGTATTCGCAACGCAATGGCATAGTTGATCGATTGATCGACATCTCCAGATGTTTGCAAATTTTGTTTGAATTGATTGACCGTAAAAATTGCATTCTCTGCTATGATCCCCACTATCATGATAATGCCTGTGTAGCTACTGACGTTGAGCGGTATTCCGACAAAGAAAAGAGCGAGTAGGCAGCCGCTGATCGCCGAGACAGAAATAAAGAGTATCAGAAATGATATTCCCCATTCCTTGAATAGGAACATCATCACACCAAACACCAATAACGTTGCCATCGCCAAAATGGTAAGTAATTCCTTAAAAGATTGCTGCTGCTCAGCATAGGCGCCACCATAAGAAACTGTATACCCCTGAGGCAACGCTAAGCCTTCTCCTAGCTTCTTTTGAATATCTTTTATAGCGCCTCCTAAATCACGATTATCAAGTCGCGCTGTTATGATTACCGCCGACTTAAGATCTTCTCTACGGTATTCGATCTCGCCAGGGATTATTTTAATGTCACAAAAGAAGGATAATGGCCGTGCGGTACCATCCGGTAGAAAGATGAGTTGCCGCTTCAATAATTCTAAATCGTTCGCCTTAAATGTCGTAAAGCGAAGGAGAATCCTCCTCATTTGCTCTCCGTCCTGAACCTGTCCAATCTGCAAACCGCCGGTCATCGCTGCCTGGAAAGGCGATGGCGTTGGTACATTGGCATTTAATCCCAAAGGAATTCCACCCGTATAGGTTGTCAACTGCGTTTGAAAGTCAACCAATGAAATTTTATATAAAGCAAGTTTTTCCTGAATCGGAACGAAGATGATCGTTGGTCCGGCGGTGACGAGTCCATTGTTAATATCTGCAATTCCTGGCACCTGTTGCAACAACGTGTCAGCCTTTCTGGCAAATATCTTGAGGGTCTCATAATTGTCGCCAAATATTTTTATCTGAATGGGCTGAGGTGTACTCATTAAATCTCCCAGCAGATCCGAGATTCGCTGGCCGAACGAGATTTCCTCCATCGCTACGACATTAGCTTCAATGTCTTTTCTCAATTCACTGATCACCTGATCTGTGGTTTTTATCCGCTCCCTTCTCAATTGAATAGAATAATCTCCGATGTTGGAAGGATCACTCTTGAAGGCCATGTGAATTCCTGTTCTCCGAGAATACGATTCAACATCGGGATGAACTGCCAATATCTTTTCAATGTCCTTACATATTTCATCGGTTTCCTCAAGGGATGTACCCGCCGGTGATATGTAATCCAGTACAATGGTTCCCTCGTCCAGTTCGGGTAAGAATCCAGTTTCAAGTTGATTGGATGCCCACCAGGCCGAGGTCGACAGAGTCAAAACCAGGATGATTGCAATAATAGGTTTGTTAAAAAACCAGGTTAGCCATGTCAGTTTATTAACTGAATCAGACACGGTATGATGTGCGTGTGGCTTTAACGATGCTTTATAACCTATCATCAAATGCAATACCGGCAACAGTAGCCAAGTCACCAGGAATGAAGTGATCATCGTTAGCTGCATGGTATCGGAAAGCTCTCTGAAAAAACTGCCCGCCAAACCGCTCATGAGCCGGAAGGGAAAATGGATCACAATCGTGGCCAGTGAAGAACCAATCATCGCGGGGAATAAATCATGAATAGCCTCCCTCACGATGGTAAACTTGTTTTTTTCGGGATGGTCCTCATGTCCACGGTAAATCTGCTCGATGATCACGATGGCATCATCGATGATCAATCCAATGGATGCCGCGATCGCACCCAGTGACATGATATTGATAGAAATTCCAGCGAGATACAATACCAACATCGTAAAGGCAATAGTGACTGGAATAGTAAGCATCACTACCAAGCTGGCGCGCCAGGATCTCAGAAAGATAACCATCACGATAAGGGCAAGAAACAATCCTTCATAGATCGTCTTCACAACGCTATGAACACTGTCACCCACAAAAGCGCTCTGGTTATAGTAGGGCTTCAACTCATAACCCCTCGGTAAAATCTTTCTGGCTTCCTCAGCACGTGCTTCGACATCTTTTGCAAAGTCAATCAAGTTGATTCCGGGTTGTTTTACCAGATCAATCAATACGGCATTGCTACCATTAGCATTAATAATAACAAACTCCTGCTGCTCTTGTACGTCTACTGTGGCAATGTCCCTAAGACGTATTAAGCGAGTGCCATCATTCTTTAGAACAAGATCACGTAATTCGTCGATATCGTTAACGCGCGTATCGGTGAGCGATAAATAAAGTCGCCGGTAATCTGACACGTAACCATTTGAAAGGACAAAGTTGTTATTATTAAAAGCATTGATAATCGCAGCGGGTGTAATCCCCAGAGACGAAAGCCTTATAGGATCCGGTGTCACCACAAAGTCTTTGGCTCGTCCACCTCGCACAACCACATTGGAGATACCCTCGACTTGTGCAAAGATCGGCCGTAGTAGTAAGTTTGCTTGATCACGCATAGCCACCTGACTATGATCCGTGCTTTCAAGGGTATAGCCATACACAGGAAACAACGATTGGTTCATCGCCTCAATGGATAGATTCACTCCTTGTGGCAGGAAATTCTTAATCTCATTGATGCGACTTTCGAGTTGTGTCTTTTTCGCATACGTATCCAGGCCCCATTGAAAAAAAACATCAATGGTACTGCCTCCGCGAGTGGTAGCACTTTTGACGATGGTGACGCCCTGGACTCTTTTTACTGCCGTCTCAATTGGTTTAGTCACCGTAATCATCATCCGGTCAATCGGCAATTGACCCGCATCAGCAATGATGGTAATCCTGGGAAACAAAACTTCTGGAAATAAGTTGGTTTGCATCCGGGTATAAGAAAATACTCCTGCTACCAACAAAAGCATTCCTATAAACAGAATAGGTTTGGAGAAAATCTGAAAATAATTCTTCTGATCAATCATGAGCTTACCCCCCGGTTAGCGGTTCACTTTCACAAATGCGGTATCCGGTAATCCATAATTTCCAGTAATTAGGAACCTTGCATCTGGTTTGAATACAGGCGATACAATCTCAACCGACTCCTTATTCTTATTACCAAGTACGACATCCACCCGCACAGCAGTAGTGTCATTTATCAGCTCCATCACCCAGAATTTTTCCAGCATTTCGTCGCTTAAAATGCATTTTTTGGGAAGCACCTGTTGAGACTTTCCCGAGCTTTTATTCACCAATACTTTTACCATCAGATTCTCCGGAAGAAAAACGTAGTCATTTGATTTCGCAAGAATCGTTTCCGTTTGAGCCAACGCATTCATGGTAGTCAGTGCCGTAGTGAAAGTGCCTTCGTGCATCGAGTTGTCCGGCAATACCAGCAAACATTTTTTACCGGTCCTTGCAAACTCACTGAATTCAAAAGGCACGTTGACGGCAAAGGCAAGTGCATTGCTTTCAGCAATGGTGCAAAGTTGTGCGCCTTCCAGAACATAATCGCCAATCTGCTGCTTATCAAGAGTGCTTATGATCCCTGAAGAAGGAGCTTTTACGACAATCATTCCAAAGGATGTTGAGGTTGAATCCGGCATCGTAGCCTGAGAACCCAACGCTCTCCGCTCCTTTGTCTCCAATTGATAGAGCACTTGACCTTCCTTGACAGCCTCCCCTAGTTTTATAAAAACCTTCGTGATAAAGGCTGGTATGGATGCGGTGACTACATTTCGTTTCAGATAAAGGGTACTGGCAAAAAGGGTAAGCTGATCTGACACTATACCATTGGATAAGCTTACAACATCAACAGAAACCTTCGCCTTAACAGCCACGTCTTCCGCCTGTGGAGCTTTGCTACAGGCGGTCGCACCCAGTACCCCAATAATTATGAACGCAGTTTTTATTCGCATGAGCTTACCAGTTCCAGTAGTTATAAAGATTAATTAATAGCTGTTGATTTGTTTGGAGCAGAACAAAGTCACGTTGCGCCAAGGCAAGACTCTTCAAGGTTGTGACATAATTGACAACAGAGATCTGTCCCCTGCTCAACTCCTGCTTATAGAATTCGAGTAGTTTTTGGTATTCACTTAGCTGATCCTGCAGAATGGATAACCTTTCGGTGACTGACTTCAGTTCAGTTAGTATCCTGTCCTTTCTGACTCCGTTCTGACGATAAAAGAAATTCTTATAGCTCTGTGTGGATTTCATTAGCACTGCAGTCCTTTGTTGGGTAATACTTCGTTGCTTACCATCGGTAAGATTCATGGCAAAATTTATTCCGGCGCTCAGTCCCAAACGATTGGGAATGGTGGGCGCATAAACAGCATTTAGTCCCGTATTTGCATAGAGCCCAAGTAGTGGTTTATATTTCAACTCAAATATTTTCTGGGTTGCTACTAGGTTTAAACTGTCAAGCCTGTATCGTTCGGTAAATCTTGATACTATTACATCCTCCTGAACCTGTAGGTTGATTTGTTGCAACACGTGAAACGTAGTATCCGGAATACCACTCAGAACCCGAAGATCCATTAAATCTCTCCGGTAGGTCGCGCGAAATGCGCTCAACGCAGCCTGTTGCGTTTTCAATTCAATGGCTAGCAAAGAGAGATCTGATTGTTTGGCGATTCCATTTTCAACCAGTTTTGAAACCATAATCTTCTGATCGTTGATGATCCTGATCAGGTTGGAGAGATACTCGGCCTGTTTATAATCCTGCAGACATAGAATATATTGATCGGTCACAAATCGTTCTAAATCATGACCGGATAGCTGGATGGTGTTCTCATTAATCCTCGCGCCGATCAACATCTGCTCGGCTGACGTTTTATATCGATCACCGTTTAATAATGGCTGATTCCAATTCAAAAGCCCCTGGTAAATGCCTCCATTGCTGGCCGCGATATCATAACCGGAATAATTATCGGCACCGGGCGAATTTAATACGAGTTCCGATTTTCCGTTGTCGCGTGAAATGATCGGTGAAAACTGATAGTTGCCAGTCAGGCTCAGCTGGGATTTTGTATAAAATGCTTTTAAACGATCGATCTCCAGCCGGGCAGCTTCACTTTGGTTCCTGCTGTCCTGAATTAAAGGACTATTAATCTTTGCCTGCTCAATGTAAAAGTTGAGTTCATTTTGCGCAATCAGATGAGTTGAGCAAAAAAGCAAAGCAGCGACGAAAACAAATTTCATTTTTTCCAAGCCTGTTAAAACGTTTCCGACTACTTCTTTCCGTATTCCAACACCATAAATGTGCCAGGCATTACTTTAGGTCGTGGATTTGGAATCTCAGTAGTAGGTTGAGGAGTTTCACCATATTGTGCAGTAGACACAAATACGTGGTGAGTTTTCGAGTCCAGTGCAATGGTTCTGGCACCGGGTTCCGTTTTTATCGTCTCAATTACCTTGAACTCATTCGGTGAAACTTCTTTTACAACCGTAATCGTTCCTTCTCCGTTGGAACTGAAGGCCATGCTTAATGTCGGATCAAATACTACTCCATCCACCCGCTTCCCAATAGGAACCTCAGCAATGACATTACCCTTTTCAGAATCAATAACCATCATTACTCCACTGTGGCAAACGCTGAACAACCGTTTATTCTTTTTGTCGATGGCGATCCCGGTAGGCTCCTCGCAAGGAGAGATCTTCCATTTGCTTTTCATTACAAGCGTTGTTGCATCAAACGCAACAATTTCATTGGACTCTTCAAGATTGACAAAGATGGTACCGTTCTCATCTGAAACTCCTGCCTCCAATGCGGTTCCTCCAAGATCAATCGTTCCAACTACTTTCCCTTCCGCTATGTCAATGGCCGTAGCAGTAACATCGCTGTGGTTGAAAATGAAGACACGTTTAGAAAATTTATCATACAATAATGCGTCGGGATTTTTTCCTGTAGGTAACTCAATTATTGGCTTCAAAGTTTTTAAATCAAAAATGGTTGCCGTATTGCTTCTGCCATTCGTCGTGATGCCCCTTCCTGTTTTCGATACAGCGATCACACCATGCACACCTTGCAACCCAGTGATCAACCCGATCTTTTCGTGCGTATCAGCATTGAGTACCTCTACCTGCGTGCTGTGAGAAACATATATTCTTCTGTTCTCGTGATCTACCGACAAGTAATCCCAGCCGCCTTCACCACCGATCACTGTCTTTTTGACGAGGTGAAAAGTTTGGGCAGTAGAATTGTTCGGTAAACAAAATACAAAAAGAATCAGCAGTAATTGAACCTGGAGAAGTGTTTTCATGATAGTAGAAGTTTAGTGAGACT
>JBBRFP010000080.1:0-7420 GCA_038241465.1 Cytophagales bacterium
GTTGATGTGTTGATGTGTTGATGAATGGAACTATAAGAAAGTGGACTCTCAACATTGAACCCTGAACCTTGAACATTGAACCCTGAACCCCGAACAAGTTCATTCACACATTCTGATCTTCGATTTATCTTCTGTCTCACCAAACCACACGACTGCATACGATTCACATATTCCAATCCCAATCGCTTTCCATTCCAGTTTGCTCCAAGATCCTGAATTTATTAAAAGAGGATTATGTCCTGCACTTTTTTTCCAACCTTCGAGACCTTCTTCGGCATCAGCACCGGCTGAACTCCAATAGGCGATCTCATAACCAGCACCATCATATTTTGCGATTTCCTTTGGCTTGTCCCACATACATTGCGCTTGCTTATGATCAGCGGTGTAGCAGCAGGATGTCCACTGACCTTTAGTTGACCAACTGTGCGGATTGCAATCCCCGCGATTATAATAATCATAATTTGCGGTCAGGTCACGTACGTGAGTTTGAGCAACTCTAGAAAGCTTCGCTGAGTAGGGAATGCCCTCCAGCTTTCTGCTCTTGCGATACTCATTTATTAACTCGTAAAGCCTTTTCTCTTCGCCAGAAAGGCATACATCATCGGAATCAGAGACTGCTTGATTCCTGGAAATAGAAAACACCAGCGAAAAAGCAATAAAAACAAGGATTTTCATAAAATAATGGCCTGTCCAAACCTAACGAACCGAAGTAAAAAATCTTTTTGACTAGCCTTAATTTTCTATCTTCGGCCTTCAAATCGTTGCAACATAACTACTTCAACACGTATAACCATGAGTGAGCAAAAAATCAGTATCGCGAACGGAAAACTTACTGTTCCTGACGCCCCCGTTATTCCTTTTATTGAAGGTGATGGTACAGGCGTGGATATCTGGCCCGCAGCCAAGGCCGTTTTCGATGCAGCAGTAGAAAAAGCATATAAAGGGAAAAAGAAGGTTCAGTGGAAAGAAGTATTGGCTGGTGAAAAGGCTTTTAACAAGACTGGCAACTGGATGCCAGAAGAAACTCTTGCAGCCTTTAAAGAATATCTTGTCGGTATAAAAGGTCCATTGACGACTCCGGTCGGTGGAGGTATTCGTTCATTGAATGTTGCGCTTCGTCAGGATCTTGATCTATATGCCTGCGTTCGTCCGGTAAGATGGTTCAAAGGAGTTCCTTCTCCTGTGAAAGAGCCTCAGAAAACAGACATGACTATCTTCCGTGAGAATACAGAAGACATCTACGCAGGTATTGAATTTCAAGAAGGTTCAGAAGATGTTAAAAAATTCATGACCTTCCTGAAAGAAACGTTTCCAAAACAGTACAAGAAGATTCGCTTCCCCGAAACTTCTGGTATCGGCATCAAGCCAGTATCAAAAGAAGGAACGGAAAGATTGGTAAGAGCAGCACTTGACTTTGCGCTTGCGCATAAGAAACCAAATTTAACATTGGTTCATAAAGGTAACATCATGAAATTCACGGAAGGTGGATTCCGCGATTGGGGATATGAGCTTGCCAAACGAGAGTATGGTGCGGTTGATCTTGATGGCGGCCCATGGCAGGTAATTGAAAAGAATGGTCACAAACTGATCATTAAAGATTCTATTGCTGATGCATTCCTTCAGCAAATCCTGTTACGTCCTGATGAGTATTCTGTGGTTGCAACGTTGAACCTTAACGGTGACTATGTTTCTGACGCGTTGGCGGCAATTGTAGGTGGAATTGGAATTGCACCAGGTGGAAACATAAATTATCACACGGGCTTTGCGATTTTTGAAGCGACTCACGGAACAGCACCCAAGTACGCAGGGCAGGACAAAGTAAATCCGGGATCTGTGATCCTTTCAGGTGCCATGATGTTTGAATACATGGGATGGCTCGAAGTGGCTAATTTGATATATAAAGGATTGGATGCTGCCATAGCCTCCAAGAGGGTGACATATGATTTCCATCGTCAAATGGAAGGAGCTACATTACTTAAATGCTCTGAATTCGCCCAAGAGGTGATAAAAGGCATGTAACTAGTACGCTAGTTTTTTTTCAAAAGCCACTGAATCCGGTTCAGTGGCTTTTTTAATGCCCTGCTCGGGTTACTTTAGTCAGGTTTTCCGAATAGTAAAGAAACCTTAATCTCGTTATTTTTAACCCTTCGATTCTGTTGTTCAAGTTTGTACCCGTCTAAAATCTTTCTATGAAAAGAATTCTACTGATTGTTAGTTTATTCCTCTTCGCATCATCGTTCAAAACATCGGCACAAACACGGCTTGCCGCATGGACTTTTGAAACCGCTGCCACTCCGGCAGCACCAGGCACACCCGCCACATTTACTGCAACACTAGGAGCTCAAAGCGGCACTGCAACTTTGTTTCTTGATGGAACAAATGGATCATCGAATTGGGTGAGAACAACAACCGGCAATGAGCAAACGGCATTTGGTGGAAATATTTTAAACGATCCGAAAGGAGTGCCCGCAGCTGGGAATGCATTAGCATTATTGAATCAGACAGCAAATGGAAAAGCAGTGGTCATCAAATTTTCAATGACAGGCTTCAAAGATCCGATCCTTACATTCGCGACCCAACGGACTGGCACGGGATTTAATTTGCATACCTGGGCCTGGAGTTTAGATGGAACAAATTTCATAGATTTCTCTACTAATAATGCTATCCCCGCGTCATTCGGACTCGAAACAGTTAACGGAACATCTGTTAACTCTCTTGATGGTGCAAGTACTGTTTACTTAAGATTGACAGTAGTTGGTGCTTCCAGTGCATCTGGAAATAACAGGCTGGATAATATTGTTATTAATGCAACCACGGCAACGCCTCCTGATTTTACTCCGTCATTTCCCAAAGCTCAGAATATAACAACAACAAGCTTCGATGGAATAGTTAATATTACCACTACCTCGACTGCTTATGCTGTAGTGTTGTCGGACGGTGCTTCTGCGCCATCATCAGCACAAGTTAAGGCGGGTCAGGATGCGGCTTCAAGTCCTTTGGCATCGAATCTTGTCGCTTCGTTACCTGTTGCAACGAGTGGAACGAATTATTTATTCACTATTTCAGGTCTGACTTCCCTAACCGCCTACGATGTTTACTTCGTTGCGGAAAATGGTGACGGGCTTATGGCCAATCCGGTTAAAGTTGATGTGACAACATTGGATGCCTCTGACGCAATACCTCCGAATTTCTTTGCTTTTTATCCTGATGTTACGGGAGTCGCCTTCTCATCATTTACTCTTCGGACAGGTTTGAATGAACCGGGTAGATCATATTTTGTTGTTCTTCCGAACAACGCACCGGCGCCAACCAGCGCTCAGGTAAAAAACGGAACAGATGCGAGTAATACGGCCGTTACGTTAAAGGGTACTGTAAATGTAAACGCCATTAGCACGGAGTACACATCTGCAGTGACCGGATTAACTGCTTCGACTTCCTACGAGGTTTATGTTGTATCGGAAGATAATATCCCCAATCTCCAGCTGTCACCGGTAAAAATTGACCTAACAACACAGATCACACCCTATATTGAAAATTTCGATACATGTAATGGCGATGTAAGTTCTTTCAGCCAGGTAAGTGTGAGTGGTGTACATTTTTGGGATTGTTCTAGCTTTGGAAACAACACAACCAATGGTGTACAGATCAATGCGGGTACCGGAACCGGCTCAACTCCAAATGAAGACTGGCTTATTTCTCCTCAATTGACATTGGGTAGTAATGCGTCTGTTTCGTTTGATAACAGAAAAGAATTTCAAGGGTTTGATATAACTTTAAAGATTTCAGTCAACTATGATGGTACTGATCCCACTACAGCATCATGGAATGATCTGCCATTTACTAAATCAACCGGAGCGTTTGTTTCCTCAGGTGTTGTCGACCTGACTTTGTATGCGGGACTAAAAGCATACCTCGCCATTATTTATACTTCAGGAAGTGTTGTTAATACCGGTGCGAGATGGACGATTGATAATTTTATGGCAGCAGATGCTGTTCCGTCATATCTGATTACTTCAGTAAACAAGGTTAAGGATTTCGGATACGTGGCGTTTCCAAACACGTCTGCCGCAAAGACATTTACAATTCAAGGGCAGGGGATCACTTCCAATTTGACAGCAACCGCTCCGGCGAACTTTGAGTTATCCAAGAACGGCACAACCTTCAGCAGCTCAATTGTCTTTACTCCTGCTGAGATCGTAAATACCCAAACAGTGTATGTCAGGTTCAAACCAACTGCTGCAGGTATCGGGTTCATCAATTCAACGATCGAATTCGCGAGTGGCTCATTTCTGAAAGGAGTTAAAGTAAGTGGAGTAGAAGGAATTGATGCCAGACTGTCAACCTTTGATGTTACGACTTATAACCTGGAGTTTTTCGGCACTGACACAAAGAATGGCCCACCACCGGGAGGTGTTGAATTTGGCCCAACCAACGATGCACTTCAGATTGCGAACGTCACCTCAGTAATGGAAGCTTTAGGAAGTGATATCTATGGTTTGGAGGAAGTTGCAGACGATGCAGCATTTAGTCAGCTGGTTTCAAACTTGCCGGGATATGCCGGAATATTATCACCGAAATGGTCGTATTCATTTCAGGCGCCTGACCAATATTTCCCTCCGCAAAAACTCGGTTTTATTTATAACACCAGCACCGTACAGATAGTAAGCTCGCGTGTGATGTTTTCAAAGCTCTATGATGATATTTTAGCGAATACTGTTACACTTCCTGGTTATCCGGGAGGAACAAGTTCCAGCTTTTGGTCTTCCGGAAGACTACCGTTTATGGTCAGAGCAGATGTCACGATCAATGGAATTACAAACAGGATTATCATGGTGGACATTCACGCAAAATCTGGATCAGCAGCAGCTGATTACAACAGGCGTGTATACGATGTGAAAGTGCTCCACGACTCGCTTATTGCTAATTATCCAAATGACAAGATCATTTTGCTTGGAGATTATAACGACGACGTGGATGGTTCAATTTATACGGGTAACGATTCTTCGTATAAGATATTTGTAGATGATGCCACTAATTTTAATACGCTAACCTTTGCATTAACGCAAACCAGCGCCTCTACTTTTCCGAGCTCCGGTAGCTTCCTTGATCATATTATTATTTCCGATGACCTGACCAGTTCTTACAATGCCAGCTCTATTTTCATTGAAGACCCGAGCTCGTATATCGCAAGTTATTCCTCGACAACGTCGGATCATTTACCCGTTACAGCCAGATTTACCATATCTAAAACAAATCAGACGATTACATTCGATCCTCTTGCGGACAAAAATGCAGGAGACGCCCCAATAACACTCCTTGGATTCTCAAGCTCAGGCTTGCCTATTACTTATGTGAGCAGCAATACAGCGGTAGCAACCATTTCGGGAGGTATTCTTACAATCGTAGGAGCAGGATCAACGATCATTACTGCCTCGCAAGCGGGAAATACAAGCTACAATCCAGCAGCAGATTTACCTCAATCGCTTTTAGTAAATCCAGGCACTCAGACAATCACATTTAATGCACTGCCAGCAAAAGAGTTTGGTACTGCTCCTTTTGCGCTAACAGGAGTTTCATCATCCGGCCTTACTGTAACCTATGTAAGTAGTAATCTTTCAGTTGCGACTATTTCCGGCAGTACGCTTACGATTATAGGACCGGGTACCTCAACCATCACCGCGTCTCAGGCAGGTAACGCAAGCTTCGGTGCTGCCACACCTGTAGATCAAGCATTGGTGGTAACTTTTGGCAATCAGACGATAACGTTCAATGCTCTTCCAACCAAGACATTTGGTGATGCACCATTCGCGCTCACCGCGACGGCTAGCTCGGGACTGCCAGTAGCCTATGTAAGCAGTAATACGTCTGTTGCCACAATTGCAGGAAGTACTGTAACCATCGTTGCAGCAGGTAATACGACTATCACGGCTTCACAAGGCGGTAGCGGTATCGGCTGGAACCCAGCGCCGGATGTTCCGCGGCAGTTGATAGTGAATGTTCTACCTCAAATCATCACCTTTCCTGTAATTGCTGATAGAACATTGGGTGATCCCGCCTTTGCTTTAGGAGCAACCTCAAGCGCAGGGCTTTCAATAAGCTATTCTACCGCCAATGATAAGATCACGTTGGCTGGAACAACCGCGACCATCGTAAAGGCCGGAAGGGCAATCATTACAGCAAGTCAGGCGGGAAACGGAAGTGTTCCGGCAGCTACTCCTGTTGATCGGAGTTTCTGTATCAACCCGGTGAAGCCAATCGTTTCGAGTTCAAATCTTAACACTGAAACTCCGATTCTTACCTCTAACGCGGCGACCGGAAATCAATGGTACAAGAACGGAACGATAATAGTAGGCGCTACAAACACCACGTTTAGTGTTACTGGCCCCGGCATCTATAAAGTTCAGGTAAAGGCTGACGATTGTGTTAGTGCTTTCTCTTCGGATATTCCGATTATTGTTACGGGAGATATTACATCAATACATCCGCTGATAGCGTACCCAAATCCAGCAACGAATTACATTGAGGTGAGAGGTATAGCTGGTGAAATATATTCTTCACAGGTAATTGATGTTCTTGGAAAAACAAGCCAGATCGTTTTTCAAAAGAATGCTGATGCATACCGTGGAAATGTTGAAGATCTTTCTGCAGGAATTTATCTTCTTAGAATTCAAGATGGCAATTCAGTTCAACAGGTCAAGTTTGTAAAAAAATAAAAAAGCATGAAACTAAAAATCAATTCTAAACCGCTCTTGACTGCGCTTGTTGCAATAACGTTGCTCGCGGTAATAAGTCAATTGACATCGTGTGGCAGCTCAGATCCTAAACCCAGTACACAGGATCAGGTGAAAGGAAAAATGGTTAGCGGTGTCTGGAAGATACAAAGCGTTACTGTTGATGGTGTTGATAAGACAAGTGTTTACCCCGGCCTCACCCTGCAATTCACTGCTACAACCTATACTTCGGCAAACGGCAAGCCGGTCTGGGCAACATCCGGTACGTGGGAGTTTACATCAGCAGATGCAACCGCTTTCAAACGCGATGATAATATTGAAGTCACGGTAGAAGCTACAGATACAAGCCTGAAGCTTACTCTTAACTGGCCAACAGGCACGTTAGGTGGGGGAAGAGTTGAGTCGGTGAAGGGTGTGAATGTATTTACGTTTAAGAAGTAGTTCCTGCTAATCCGGCAACAATAGAAAGCCAGTTATTTGCATGACTGGCTTTCTATTGTTGGTAAGCCTAAAACTAACGGCTAAGATTTGGAGTCTTTCACCTCCAACATCTTCACCAACGTTACCGCTGCTTCCTCACCTTTATTCCCGAGCTTTCCACCGGCTCTCTCCAATGCTTGTTTCTTATTAAGCGTTGTAAGCACTCCGAAGATAATTGGCTTGTTGGTCTTAAGATTTAATTTCATTAC